>DATKWR010000898.1:0-5533 GCA_035529475.1 Sedimentisphaerales bacterium
CATCGGTCCGGCGGTGTTTGGTGTGCTTACACCGCCGGGCTTTTTTGTCTTGCGTTAGCGCCCCTGGTCGCTGTGTCCAACCTGTGACCACGGGAGACAAAAAGAGACACAACCAGACAAAACCAGACAAAAAGAAACAAAAAAACCTAAATCTATCCTGTTAAGCCGGTTACGACGTATTTTACTATATCCCAACAGGTTACAAGAACACCCCACGGAGAATCCCTGCCTCTCCGTCAGATTGATTTGGGGGGCAGAGGGATTTCCAGTACGGCACTTATCTTTCGTTATTCATCCGGCAATGCACGCCGAGTTTCCCTTCAGTCTCCGGCGAGCGAGCAGCCGACCTTCGAAACTGAATGTGGATTGCCGAGGATTGCCCCAGGACTAAGTTGAAGAGTGGCACACTAACGAAGGGGAGGTCAGATCAGGACTTGCTTCTCAACCGTGCCAGCCGTTGTGTGGCGTCCTCCACTGAAAGAATTCCCGGGTCGGCATCTTTCCAGATGTCCAGGAACATCTCATACTGCTCAATGGCATTTCTGATCCAGCCTGATCTTTCGAACGCCAGTCCGGCGTAGTAGTACGACTTCACCGTGCAGGGGCCAAAGTAAAGACGCGGGTCAGCGTGCTCTGAATGGAGTCTCTCAAACTGCTCCACCGCTTCGCCCAGCTTGCCCGCTTCGAGGCAGGCCCGTCCAAGCATGAAACGTGTCGGCAGCGTGAATTGCGTGGCGCCTTCGAGTGCCTTCTCGAAGCTGACTGTTGCCTCTGACAGGTTGCCCGTTGAATACTGAATCGACCCAACCGCATACCAGTAGTCGGCAGCGCTGTGTCCGGCTTCAGTCAGATCCCGCCTCAGTTGTTCGGCCTCTTGCCTTGCCAGATCAGTTTCTCCCTGCTCGGCGAGAATCTGCACGCGCAAGCGCCGGGCCAGGAACTCGTAATCCCGCCAGGTCTCGCGGCTGATAACGATGGCTGTATCGAGTGCTTCAAGCGCCAACTGCAGATCGCCCCTTACCCTGTGAATAACGGCCTTGAGACCGTGCTTG
Source organism: Sedimentisphaerales bacterium (assembly GCA_035529475.1). Taxonomy (GTDB): domain Bacteria; phylum Planctomycetota; class Phycisphaerae; order Sedimentisphaerales; family Anaerobacaceae. The sequence continues at coordinate 1,053 of DATKWR010000898.1, forward strand.
GTCGTGGCTCCCAAGCCCCCCGGATCCACTGTGTCCGCCTCTATGCCCTCGTCCAGGACCCTGAGAGCCGCCTCAAACTCGCCACGATAGAGAGGGATGTAAGCAAGATAGAGCCTTCCTCTTGATCGCATTCCCCCGTCCGTACCGGCGGCCAGTTCCTCAAAGCAGTTCTGCGCGGTGACGTAGTCCCTGTTGAGCGCGCACAAGAGCCCAAGATTCATCCGGGATGAGTAGAAGTCAGGCTTAATCTCCAGTGCTTTCTTGTACGACTCTATGGCCTGATCCATCATACCGTTGTTTGCAAGGATCTCACCCCTCGTGTCATACGGATTGGCTTCGTCGGGTGCTATGGCGATGTATTGCCCGATAGCCCAGATGGACTTTTCAAAATTGCCGGCTCGATCATAGGCGTAAGCCAGCATGTTGTACGCCGGCTTATGCAGACGGTCAATGTCAATGACCCTGGTAAGATAGACCATCGCATCTTCATATCGCCGCAGAGAGTACATATATTCCCCCAGCAACTGAAGGGCGTCCTTCTCCTCGGCGTAGTGCTCAATCACGTCCTCCAGCTCAGCCACAGCCCTCGATACGTCACCCGATACGGCTGCTTCCATGCTCCTGATATAGTACTGCTGCTTCCGGTCGGCCCTGTTCGAGTATTGCACGGCCTTTGTTATGTAGCCGGCATCGTGGATTCGAGCCAGATAGTAGTAAGCCATGGCAAACGTGGAATCAAACTGCAGCGCCTGCTGGAAGCTGTGCACAGCCTCTCTCCAGTACAGCTTGTAGTAATTGTCGATTCCGTTCAGGTAGTGGCGGTAAGCCTCCAGCGAATGGGTCGTGACATCGGACACCGGTCTGTCGACTTCCCGCCGTGCTGCGTCGGGAAGGGGAAGGTCGTTCCGTATTTTCACCGTGAGTCTGTCGACCAGCGTGAAGATACTCTCGTCGGGACCTGTCGTGACATGCTGGGTCGCTATCGTGCTGTCAGTGGCGACGTCAACCAGTTGAGTAGTGACGGCGAGAGTGGATTCCGTCTGATGGATATTTCCGGTCAGAATCCACTTGGCGCCGATCTTGTCGGCCACCTGCGGTACTACATAAAGGCTGATCGCCTCGGTGCGATCCTTGTTTAGCAGGTTCAGGACGTCATGGAGTCTCTGGCTGGACACCACATCGACATAGCGCGAACCCGACAAGTCAGTTATAAGCAGGTTGGAGACGACTTCGCCGAGTTTCTCGGTCTCCTGAGCATCGGTCGAGTCAATGAACTGCATGATAGCCAGACGCCCTTCGCCGGCGATGGCCTCCTGGTCGGCTCTGAATTCGAGGTGCCACGGCTTGAGAACCAGAATCAGCGCCACAACTGCCACGGCCAGGGAGACCCTGAGGGGCGTTAGACGATCAATCAGGCGGCCGCGGCCGGAGCGGGGCAGGGCACCCGGTTTCACGGCTGCATCCAAAGACTCTTCTTCGTCCATCTGCTGTATGGATGCGCGGACCTCGGGGTCGTGCTGAATCAGGAGCGCGGTGTCTCTGAACTGCCTGGCCTGTTCGAAGCAGTACTCGCATTCCAGCTGGTGAATCTCGAACTCCGCACGCTCCTTATCAGACAGGATCCCAAGTTCATAGGCGTGCAGGATCCTTTCAAAGTGCTTATTATGGCACCGTCTCATCGGTGAAGCCTTCCTGATTCCAGACACTTTTTCAGCATAGACCTGGCACGGCTGAGCGCTATATAGAGCCCGTTCGGTGTCAGGTCCAGGATTCTGCATATTTCCTGTGTTCGGTATCCCTGGTAGTGAAGGTTTATTACCGTGGCATATCGTCGGTTCACCTTGTGCAACTTCCTCAGACATGCAATCAGTCTCGATTTGAGATCCCCGATCGGCATCGTCGGGGCGAATTGATCGTGGCAGGACGAGAGGCGTACCAGCCTGGAGGCTTGGCGGTCTCTTGTCTTGTAATAATCGAGTATTCTGGTTTCCAGCACCTTATAGGCCCATGCTGAGAAGCTGATCTTGAAGTCCATCTGCCTGTATTCTCTGGCTATGACCATCAAGGCGTTTTGCACCACATCCCTCGCATCATCAGGATTCCATATTCTCCGGAGTGCGAACTGCCCAAACCTTTCACTAAGAATCCTGAAGAGTTCTTCCTCGGGCTCACCACCACATACGCGCAAGTGCAAGTCGTTGATATTCAATCGACTACCTCTGCCGGACTGAACCAGCAGACTTAATCTACTCAAATCCAACCCGGGATGCAAGGGCCGTTGCCACTTGCCATTCTGGCCGCAAATCGGTTCTCCACGGTCAACCTGGATCGTGGCATCTGCCGCTGAATCACCGGTACGTGCTAGTTTTTCAAGTTGGCCAGAAAGACTCAGCCCCTTTCGGCTCCATAGAGAATAGAGATAGGTTTACGCGGGGAAGGAGAAATTATGCGTAAAGTATCAGTTGCTGTTGGTTTTTGCCTCTTGCTGGCGGCGTTTAGCGCGGGACACGCGCAGAACCTGCTGAACACCCCTGAAAGTGTAGTCTACGATACGCTGTTCGATCGTTACCTCATATCCAATTGGTGGAGTGGGGCAATTGTTCAGATGGATAGCGAAGGAGTCCAGAGTTATTTTGTTACCGGGGAGTACTGCCAGGCGGGTTTGGAGATCGTCGGTGATGTAGTGTGGGTTGGATGCAGCGGAGTGGGGGTGAAGGGATTCGATCTGTACACCGGCGCGCGGGTCGCACACGTGACAATACCGGGTTCCATATTGCTCAACGATGTTACCTCGGACACCTCGGGCAACCTCTATATATCTGATCCATACGCGGATAAAATCTACAAGATACGTCTGAGTGACTATTCATATTCGACTCTCGTGGATCCGATCGTGTGGCCGAATGGTCTTTTGTACGACAAACGGAACGATCGATTACTGGCCTGTGGGTCAACAACGCGAAACATCTATTCCGTAGATCGAGAAGATGGGTCGTTGACAGTGATTACGCAGGTCGAGAATGGGCATCTTGATGGTCTCGCAGAGGACAGTGCCGGCAACATATACGTGTCGGCACAGGGGCCGGACGTGGTATACCGGTATGACGGTGCCTTCAGCGGTCCGCCTCAGGTGGTCTCGCGTGGTCATGATCTCCCTGCCGACATCTTCTACAATAAACCGGATAACGTCCTGGCAGTGCCGAACATAGGTGGCGTCTCAGTGGACTTCATTGATTTCAGCCTGCCGGACCTCCGCTTTTGCGGTCTCACGGTTGTTGACGCCCAGGAAGGGGTCAGCGACCGTGCTCATCCCGGCGATACGGTGGACATATATCCCGTTATCTGCAACGGCGGCTACACTGCCGGCGGCGTTGTCGCAAGTCTTACCTCTTATAGCGCGCTCGTTACGGTCATCGACTCCGAAGCCACGTTCTCGGGCAGCTTGCCGGGAAACGATAAGACAGCCAGTTCGACTCCTTTCCGCGTGTCTGTTCTCCCGGGTTGCCCTGATCCGTTCGTTGCGGTGCTGGGCTTGCAGCTGACGGCCGACGACGGATACGTCAAGGAGGACTCGCTGTTGCTCTTCATCGGGGATACTCCGGGGTTCTACGATGATATGGAGGGTGCCCCGGGTGGCTGGAGGCATCGATCCGTAACCCGGCCGTTCCAGGACTTTTGGGTCCGGAGCGACCTCTGTTATCACAGCGGCTCGCAGGGTTGGAAGACGAGCAACTTTTCCATCTACTGGAATTATACAGATGCCGAACTTGTTTCTCGTCCCTTTCTGCTGGAGCGGCACTCGAGTCTGACTTTATGGCACAGGATCGGCGCCGAAGCGGGCGCTGAGCCGGGCACGGCCTGGGATGGCGGCCTGGTTTCTGTTCTGACAATGGACGGCCAGATGACACAGATCGTACCGGACGGCGGATACACTCACACTACCCTGGTAAGATCATCGAGCCCGCTACGCACAGAGACACCGGTGTTTTCCGGTGACTATGACTGGGCTGAGGTCAGATTCGACCTTGGAGCGTATTCCGGCGTTGTCCAATTGGCTTTCCGTTTTGTTTCCGATGGTGCCATCACATTCACAGGCTGGTGCATTGATGACATAGAAGTCGCTGTGGACCCGACGACGTGTTGTGTCGGGGCTACCGGCAATGTTAACTACGATCCCGACGACATAGCCGACATCGGTGATCTGACTTCGCTGATCGCCTACCTTTTTATCAGTTATGAGGAGCCGGCCTGCTTGGCGGAGGCCAACATCGACGGTGATGAAGGCGGCATTGTCGACATCGGCGACCTGACGGCGTTGATCGACTATCTGTTCATCAGCAACACGCCGCCGGCGGAGTGTCAATAAGGGGCTGTTATCGGAGAAACCCTACAAAACTCATCTTAATACTCCCGTGTTTCGCGGTCAGCCCTTCTGCGGCGAGCGAGTCCGCAGGACTCCCAGACCGGACTGCGAAATATCA
>DATKWR010000899.1:0-15868 GCA_035529475.1 Sedimentisphaerales bacterium
GTGACATCATCTTATCACAAACCTGCTGATTCGTATGCTCCGGCTGCCACCAGTGTCCATTTCCGGGGCCTTCCCAATCCGTCGCCTCCGGGTCGTGCACCCAGACGACCCGTCCGGGATAAATGCCTTTAGCCACGCCCATCGGCGCGTTCGCGGGCTGTGGCTCGGCCAGCGCGGATTTCTCGCCGGTCGCAATGACGGCCACCCACATGGCGCCGACGCTCAATGCAGCGCAAACCATCGCCAGGGCGTACCGCCGGCGCGCAAAGCTGAGCTTGGCTTTTCTGAAGGCCGCCGCCGAAGCGGCCAGAGCCAGCAGCCAGGCGACAAACCCTGAAGCGAGCGGGAAGGCCACGCGCTGACACGGATAGAGCGCCCGCGAGGGCTTGGGGATCACCCGAACCAGAAACCATATCAGCGAGGCCAGACCCGCGACGGGAAGGACGTACCTCAGCCATCGATATTTCCACCCGTCACGACACCGCCGTGTTGAAGGACAAACGCCGTCATCTTTGTTCTCTTGGAATTGCATCGTTCGGACCTCCAGAACTACAGAGCAATACTTCTTATGCCTGAAAAACAAGCTCCCAATCGAAGGGCTTATACAGATTCTACCCGCGGGCTGAAAGAGCGCCAAGTGCAAATTGAAGGCTGCCGGGTGAGCGTCGCCTGATTCAGGCCGGATCGTTGTGCGTGTCAATTCGCTTGTGTTTGGCCCCGTAGCGTTCCAGGGGCCTGGCCAGCTTGCCAAGACCCACGAGGACCAGGATTGCAATAAGCGTAGTGACGATGGCCAGTTCGTAGAAACGTGCGCCGCAAGCCGTGCCGATACTGGCGACCAGCCATATTGTGGCCGCCGTGGTCAGCCCGTGGACGCCGCCGCGGTCCTGGATAATGGCGCCGGCGCCGAGGAAACCCACCCCGGTTACAATTTGGGCGGCGATTCTCGTAACCGACCCTTCGGTCCCCCCGGTCGCCATCTGCTTGGAGAGGATGGCGAAGACCGCTGCGCCGAGGCATATCAGAACATTGGTCCTGAGACCCGCGGCTTTGCCACTGATTTCTCTCTCGGCGCCAATCGCGCCGCCCAAAATAACGGCCAGGAGAATACTCAACAAATCGTGAGGCCAAATCATCATTCTACCTCTCTATGAGCGTTTCATCGACCTGCATACCGAAATGCCGGCCGGCCTTCTCGATGCGGGCCAAGACTTTGTCGCCGGGCTTGAGCGTCGTCACGGAGACCGCCTCGCCGTCGGGACGGACCAGGCGGATCGTCTCGGCGTTTTGCACAACTAGGCTGATTGGCTGGCCTTCCACCTCGGCTTCAATGAGCATCATGGGTCTCTTTTCGATTTTGTTTCTGCCCAGATAGGCCGTCTGGATCCTGCCCTCGAAATTCACGACCATCACTTCGTCGCCGGCCTTCAAGTCCGCCAGGTACCTGGTCTTGCCGCCCGGCGTCAGCGTATAGGCATGCACGGCCCCGGCGTTGACACGGAAGGGCCTCGACGCCACGTAAGGATTGTCGATAGATTCGGAATGCACGAGAAAGAAGCCCGACGCAGTGTTGCCAACGAGCATCCCTTCGCCGGGGATCATCTGCGTACAGGTATCCAGGCAGGCCCGGTCGCCCATGCCCAATTGCCTCGATGCGGTAACCGTCGCCGTGACAAGGGCGATCTTCTCGCTAACGCCCTGAATGATTTCAGACGTTCTTTTGATCTCGTTGACGTCGTCCGTTTTGAGCACCACGCCATCGACGCCTTTTTCGAGAATCTCGACCATCAATTTGGCCTGCTTGCTGTTCTCGACCTGCACCATGATATTGGCGCCCCGGCGGGCCAGCAGGTTCTCTATCGGTATAATCGTCCAGTCCAGCATCCTGAGCACGACAATCTTCTGCGCGGGCGCCGCCGCCGCATTGTCCTCGTCCTGCTTTCCGGCGATATCGATGAACTCGACGTCCGCGCCGGGCCTGATGTCCCCGCCGGCCTCGACCGTCCTGATCTTGCCGAGCTGCCGGACCTTGTCACTGGCCCCGTCGGGCACGACCACCGCTTCGGCCCCGCTCTCCAGCGCCGCGATAGCGATGTCCTTACTGTATGGAACCACATTGACCCACAATTTCTTCATTAATAATCGACCTCCGTCTGAATTACGACATCGTCGCTGAGATGCAACATTCGCGTCGCGAAGACGTACTTGGCGAACGCATTCGTCTATATTTCATTTCGTCACCGGAGATTTAACACCAATTGACCCGGCCTGTCAACAGATTTAGACATCGGCCGTTTGGCTGACCGCCATGTTCATCCTGCACTTATCCGTTTGGCCATTCTCGATAATTCAAGTCTCGGATGCCCGTTTTCGGAAGAATTATCGGCTTTTTTCATTTTATCGACGGATTTTTTGTGCCAACAGCGACGTTCTTGCCGATGTACCGATAAAAGAGCACTTTGGTTCGGTGCATGTGGAGTTTTTGTACTTTGCCTTTTGTTGGCACCCGTGTTCGGGAATGGATTCGGTCAATGAGTGCTATTTCAGGGAAGATGCAATGAGCGCAACGAGAGAAAATAGGAAAGAATTTGTTCGCCAAGTGGCTATGGGCGTGTTGACCAACATGACTACGTTGCCTCTGCTGGCGGGCATATACTTCTTGGAGACCCCGACATTCAAGTTGGCCGCCGGACTCGGCGTGCTGCTGGCCTTCGAGGGATGGGGGCTGCTGATCAAACGGCTCAAGCACACCTGGAACAGTGTCAGACCCCTGGGCGACTATTTCCTGCCCACCGCGCTTATGCTCTGGGCATTGAGCCAACCGCGACGAAGACCGAAGGTCAAGGTCAAAGCTGAAACGGTGCAACTGAGAGAGATCATTGCAACCTGGCCCGATGCAAGCCTTCGTACGATCGCAGGCATTCTCGATCCGAAGCAGCAGAAGGAAACTCTAAGCACACTGCTGGCCGAGATGAGCACCATGAGAGACGCCCGCCTGGCGACAGTCACGGAGCGGATTCACCGGTATCTCGGGCAGATTGCCGGCTCCGTGGTGCAGAACGGAAACGAGCTTCTGTTCGGGCACGTCATGCTGCGATTATCGTCCTATGGATCCGGCACATACCGCCAAACGTATAAGCGTTTCCTGGACTTGTTGACAGACGTCTTTGCGCCGTCGGCCGGCGTGGATCCCCGTATGCAATTGTGGAAGCTGATGACGGCTCCGCTGCAAAACGCCATCTCCCAGGCGGACGATGCGCAGGCCCCCGTTATACAAGAGATCGTCGGGCGAATCATGGCCGACGACCAGGACGAGCACGAGACCGCCGAGAATGTTGCCGAGATGCTGCCGGAGCTTCAGTGGGAAGACCAGCGAGAGGTTGGCCGCGTTATTTTCAACGAAAGTCTCAAGCGTGCCTTTCGCTTTCCAACGCATTTTGGCATCGAGTTCCTGACCATATTGGGTAGATTAGAGCATAGAATGTTCTGGCTCGATATTCGGTCCCTGCGCGACATTCTGGAGGAATCCCGAGGCCGCGAGGGGGAAGGATTGATCAACCTGAACTCGGAACTCTACAACGAGGTGCGCTCGAGAGTGCTGGCCCCTATCGAGGATCCGGCCTGTCACGGCGCCCGCCACGGCCGCGTATTCCGGCGACTGAAACATGATAACGGCAGGGTGACAATTGAGTGTACCTGCCCGGAGGCACAGGCGTGCCGGTGCGAGGGTGAAAGCCTGAGCTTTCGAGGTGTCTATAGCAGGAAGTGCCTCAGGCAGGCCGGCGAGAAGCTCTCCATGAACATCATCCCCGTTCGAGAAGTCGAAAGCCGATTTCCGGTAAAGGCCTCTGTCGCGCCGCTTCACGCGTATGAAGAAGGAACCGGCGGACCCGGACGCGGCGCATTCTTTGAAGAGGCTCAGCCTTCCACGGTGGAAGCCCTCTACGAATACGTTTCAACAAGAGAGTAACTCTGGCCCTGCCCTTATGCGGCAGAGTCGTCCCCATGCACTGCTCGCGGGTGTTATCCGAAGCAGGCGCGACGTGCGCGTCGCTGCGGGGGATTAGGGACCGGGCGATTCCCGGCTTATGAAGGGTTGCAGTGTTATACCGGTAAGGGAGGTGAGCCAAACTGCTGCAAACAGAGACTGTAGGGCAGTGACAAGTGACCACAAAACGGCCCACTTTCCTTGACTCGGCACGCACAGCCAGACTAAACCAGAAAACCCGTTATCCGCCAATTTGAGAACATTGCTCTCTGCGTAAACCTGGCAAAATAAAGGCTTTACAAAATCTTCAAAAAATGCAGACGTTTTTAATGACCGGCGTGACTGCAGCGCAGCGAAAGTCACGTCCGAATTCATGCGATGGTTATGCGAAGTTTTAGCTCCGATTCGTTGTTCGTATGCGTTCACCGATTAGACGACCGATTCTCATTGCTTCATCCCATACTTCTTTCTGATCCTCGACCCGTACGTACGGGTAATCGGACGACCTGGCATCCGGCCCGTAACGTTTTCTTAATCCGCTCATCTCACAATCATCTCCCACACCACAGGTCAGGCAAGGAATGTTGCCCTTAACCATCACTTGCCCAATAAGCTCCATACGTTCCATTTCCTTCAATTGTATGGCCAATGCCTGGTTGGTGTTGTCCACCGCATCGGGACTCAGGTAGGTTAGAACCGTTACACACAGCTTGCCCCTAAGCAGGTTGCTCACGTGCCTCAGCGACCAGAATCTCTCAAGAAGCGCTTTCGTGAAACCGTCTATCTGTTTATAGGGAATATAGGCACCAATGATCAATGCCTTGGCTTTCCTGATTTTTTTTGCAAGTTCCGGAAAATCATCCTTAACTTTGCAGATGTTGTCCGGCACACACTGCTTGCAGGCAAGGCAGGGTCTGATGTTAATTCGGCTCAGTTTCACAAATTCGAATTCAAGTTCGGTTGCTTCCAATACGGCTTGAACCAGTCGGTCCGTGTTACTGTTCTCTATAGGACTCCCGGAAATTCCCAATACTTCAATACTCATTATGATTTTCCTGTCATTTATTAAGCCTTATAACGTCGCGGATCAGGCGCAGCTATTTGCCGTCGCCTGGATCCGGCTTGTTAGACGACACCACAGAAAACACGGGCTGCCACGAAGTGCGCATGGGAATCACTTTGACATCGGATACGAGCACGCGCTCATCGGAGCCATCGGAATTCATTACCCAAATCTCGGGACGCTTTCGACGTTGCGTGTCAAAGAGAATTTTCTTCCCATCTGGTGACCAGGTCGGATTGTCACTTGAAGCCGGTGCAGGTTCCTCAGTCAATTGTTTCTGGTTACTGCCATCCGGATTCATGGTCCAGATTTGACCGTAACGGTGTTCTCTTCCTGCCCAGTAGGCAATCTGCTCGCTGAAGAACCAGGCCGGCGCATTTGCACTGCTCCCATCAGGCGTGTATTCATTCTTTCGGGGATGGGTCAATTGTCGCTTTTGCGTACCGTCACGGCTCATGACCCAGACCTGTCCGAAACCACGTTCATCGCCCGACCAGTAGGCGATCTTGTCGCCTTTCGGTGACCAGGCCGGGCAATGGTTTGAGCCTTCTGACGTGAGCTGCGTCTCGCCTCTTCCATCAACACCGATTATCCATATCTGGCGTCGCCCCTCCGGATGTGGTCTCGTGATTGCCAGTTGCCTCCCATCGGGTGACCAGGCAGGTAACAGACCTGATGTGATGAATCGTTCGTTCTTTCCGCTGGAATCTATAATCCAGATTTCATGCTTTTGATTTCGTATAGAAACAAATGCCAACTGTTCTCCACTTGGCGACCATGCAGGAAAGAAATTTCCCGGTTTCCCCGTCGTGAGCGGCTTTCTGTTTCCGCCATCTGGTGTGATCGTGTAGATCTGAGCGTATTGATTGGCCTGCGGACCTGGTCTTTGGTCGGGTGCATCGGCGAACGCAATGAGACCGTTCGATGGCTTCGTGCTCCGGCCAACGGATTCGCCGGATATGCGTGCTACGAAGCTGACGCTGAGAATTACGAATGTCGCAGCCCGTAGGATATACCTCGCTTTGCTTGTCGGTTGGCGAGCGTTTTCCATCGTTCATTCCTTATGTTGTTCATCTTGTCTAACAAGTTATTACTTCGTTTTCCTGACAACACCTTTCTCAACACGTGTGCGGGGGTCATATCCCGTTCGGAAGTAATGCTACTCGATGATTCTATCAGGCAAAGCCTTGTGGGCTGCGGTTCCTTTGAAATTGTCAAGGACCAGACCCTGCACGTTATGCGTTTCCAGCGCCGACCCAAAATACTCCGGCCGGTTCTGGCCCCATTTGACCTGCACATCTCGCAGCGTGACATCGCTTGCGTTTTCACAGTAGATGCCGACGGTTGTGTGTCTGTATAGACCTTTGCGCTGGTCCAATTCTTCCTCCGGCGAGGTCGGTTTCGGCCCGCTCGTTCGGAAAACCTCTCCCGGACGCGGATCGTACCAGCCGCCGGGCCATTGCGTTTTCTTGTCGATCGTGACATTCACATTGTCAAGAACGATATCCGCTACAGGATTGTCCTTCCATCCATGGATATAAATACTGTTTTCACTGTTGCAGGTGATGTTGCTGAAGAGGATATTGCTCACTGTCCCAAGCTTTGTTTCCGCGTTGCGGGGCATGTGGGTAACGCAGATAGGCTCTGCTTTTCCCCACCACCATGAGCTATGAAGCTGCGTATTGATAACAATGTTCGAGAAGATGATGTCATGAATATTGCCCCGGTCACGACTCTGTATGCATATCCCCCTGTTACTGGCATATATCACACAACTGTCAAACACAATGTTCCTACAGTCGTCCCACACCTCGTCAATCTTCAACGCGGAGGACCTTGATACTATGACGCATCCGGTTACGGTGATATTCTCACACGGCCCGAGATCGGCCCAATCATCACAGAGAAGCGTATTTTTAAAGACGATGGCATCATCACCCGTGTGAACGTAGCAGTTGGAGATGCGTACATTTCTACAGTGATCCGGATCGATCCCATCGTTGTTCGGAACTCTCAGGTCACCTATGATGGATACGCCATCAATCAAAACATCATCGCAACCTACAGGATGGATGAACCACGAGGCCGCGTCCCTCAGGGTGATGTCAGTGATCTTCAGATGGTCACACTTGACCAGAGTCATGAGCATGTAGCGGCGATTGGTTGTGCCTCTGTTTCCGGGACAGCCTTTGTGAGTACCCCATTTCGGTATATATATGTCCCCACCCGGCCTCAATTCCTTGATGAAGGAAGAAGCATTTCCGTTTATTTGCCCTCCTCCGGTTATGGAGATATTCGGAGCCTCAACCGCGTTAATCAATGCGTCGGCATACGGACCGTAATCTTCTTCGTTTGAGCTTCCAAGAAGTACGGCTCCTTTTTCGACATGAAAATCTATATTCGGTTTCAGGTATATGGCACCGCTATAATAGGTCTTTCCTGCAGGAAGCAGAACACGGCCTCCGGTCCTGCTGCAGAGATCTATTGCTTTCTGAATTGCCTCCGCGTCATTGGTTTTCCCATCGCCCTTTGCGCCATAATCAAGAACATTGAATACACTGGGTTGAGAGCTGGCATGACTCGAAAAGCCAACGATAGCTGCCAGACAGACGATGCTAAATACATGCTTCTTCAAACTGCTGAATGCTCTCATCTTTAATTTCCCATCTACACGCTGCATTAACGGCGCCGGCTTCACAGATAATTCCTTCAGTGTACTCGATTGACGGGCCTTTAACCATGACATAAATCCGTCAGGGACAAGCTGCAATACCCTTTGCTCACTCTGTGTCAAAGGTTTGCCCAGGTGCTCGTGATGGCCGTTCTCCGGTAATAGAGACGCGACTTTCCGCACAAGACTTGCTTGACGATCCTTAGGATCGGCTTTGCCGTTAGCCAAGGCGGGTCTTGCCGCAATTGCATGGGCATGCGGCCGGAGGTATAATGCCCAGCGACCAAGGAATTATGAACTCTCAAAATGGAGCCCAACGATGCAATGACGCTGCTTTGGGGTGTTGATCCTGGTTGCATGGAGCTTGCCGTCGGCCGCTCACGACCTGCGCGGACATCGGGGACCAACCTACGAAATTACTGAACCGATCCGGATCGAGACGGGACAAAACCTGCTTAAGCTCCACGTGCTTGAGCAGGGAACGGGGCAGCCTACAGCCGCAAGATTCAGTCTCGCTGTTGACGGAGAAGCGCACACACTCGAGACCCTCGGAGAAGGAGGGCTGCGCTTTGTATCTATCCACGCAGGCAGGAAGCTGGCGTATGCGGCCCTCTATGCTCGTGGGTCGGGCGAAGTGGAAGTGCCATTGCCACCCGGCGCCCGAAGCGGTACGGTCCATCTCGCTAAAGGGCTGGAATACCTGCCCGTGGAAGTCCCTTTCGCGGTTGTCGGCAAAACCGCTGCGGTCACCGCGGAACTGCGTCGATGGAGCGACATCAGGTCCAAGGGCTGGCTGCCGGCCGAAGAACACCTGCATTATGATCGAACCGATCCGGCCCACGACCGGGACTGGCTGACGATTCTCGCCGGCGACGATCTTGCCTACGGCCATTTCCTGGTTCTCAAGGGCGGCAACCTGCCCTCTATCTGGGCGACTCAATACGCCTACGGCAAAGAAGGTCAGGCTGGCGATGGCCAGCGGCTGATTTGTCCGGGCGAGGAATACCGCGACTCGATGCAGGGGCACATCAACCTGCTGGGCATCGAGGAGGTCATCCCGCCCATCCAGGCCGGTACGCCGGAGCATCCGTACCACTATCCTGCGTTTTATGATGTCCTCCAACGGGCCAGGGACCTTGGCGGGCTGGTCGGTCCCGCCCACGGGACGGCCCTGGGACGCAGCCCATCCGGGATAGCTGACACGATCCTTGTAGCGGTGGATTTCTTTGAAATCGCCAACACCCATCTTTACAAAACCGACGTCTGGTACCGGTTGATGAACTGCGGGTTCATCGTTCCACCGGCAGCCGGAACCGACCTGCCCAATTTCCCCTTCCGCGATCTGTGGCAGCCGCTGTTAGGGGAAGTCCGAACGTACGTCCACACCGGCGGCAAGACCGACTTCGACTCGTTCAAACAGGCTGTCAAACGCGGCGAAGTGTTTGTCTCCGGCGGCCCGAGGGAGTGGAATTGAGAAACAGGCATTTGAGCAGAACACCGGCATCCGCCAGCGCACAATGGCGCACACGGCAGCCGTGCGTGTTCTGGTTGCAGATGAGCCAATCAAGTCGGCCCGAGACGCCGATTTCCTGATCCAACACTTGCACGCCCAAATGGAACTCTATCAGGCCCAGGCGAAGTACCAGGAACCAGAACATCGGGACCGGGCACTCGGACTTTTCCAATCCGCTATCAAAGAGCTTGAGCGGCAGGTGGACTGACCAAAATTCCAGACCGTTTGTAGTGACGCCGTAAGGCGTTCGTTGAGATATGCCCTTACGGGCACACTACGAACGGTGGCTTCTGTAGCCGCCGAGACTACTGAGGCCGCATGGCCGAAACGTCCACTACGAAACCCGCATCCTTTGCGTGCCGCGAAGCAGGGTCGAAGCTGATGACGTCCTCGCCCACGCGCACGGTACAATCATCGAGGCGTTCGATATCCGCGCACGTCCGCCAGTTCCGTCCCCGTGGCCAGCGCCGCACCCTTCGCACAATCCAGGACGCGATCGTACATCTCCTTGAGCTGGTCGTCCGTGTTGCGCAGGAAATACCAGACTCGGGCTCTGTCCGGAACGACGTTCGGCGCCTCTCCGCCTTCGAGAATCACGTGGTGCATCCGGTGAGTAAAGTGCAGGTGTTCGCGCAGGTAATTCGTGGCCACGTTCATAATCTCTACAGCGTCCAGGGCGCTGCGCCCGCTCCAGGGGCTGGCGCCACTGTGGGCGGTTCTTCCTTCAAAGGTGTAAATGACGGAATACATGGCGCTGCCGGTGACCCCGTAGCCGGTTTCGAATCCCGAGCCGGCATGATTGTTAATCACCACATCCACGTCAGTCTCCCAACTGCTGCAAGCTGCCAATTGAACATCGAGATCATACTCGCCGGCCAGTTCCAGCGCATCCGCAACGTTATCAACGAATTCATCGCTCATAAATGCCTGTAAAGGGGTCAATAAGATGACAATCAGCAACAATAAGCAAACAGTATTCAGCGTATTTCATTTTCACTTATCCTCAGGTGCGACAATGACACTTTCCAAATCCAGTATTTCGGCGATCTGTTGAATAGTGTGGGCATGGTGACCAATGCCGAGCGCAAAATGATGGGTCGGCCCTTCAGCCACCCATTCTTTGAGAAAGGTGCGGACCTCAGGTCTGAAGAATCCCCGGGTATTGGTATTGCCCGTAGGGGGTATGGGGCCGTGCAGACTCTGGCCTTCTGCGAGGACAAACGTGGACCGGCCGCGGTGAGCAGAGAATTGCCTACAGTCAGATTAGTCACCAATTCACGCATCGGACTGCCCTCCTGGCCCTCGTAGTAGTAGGCCAGCCCATCCAGATTATGGGTGTCGATGAATGTATCCAACGCCACCGCCACGCGGGCTGAAACCTGGAGGTCCTCTTCGGTCAGTGTTTCAGTGATGGGGTCGGATTTTGGGGCGGGTGTATCGAAGAGATTGAGAATCTCCCCCTTCTTACCCTCAATCTCTTCTTTGGTTACCGTCCGTTCCAGCTTCAGTAGCTCATCGGCCTCCGTCTGTACGATGTGACATCCAAACGCCGCAGTCAAAGCGGCATGATCTGTCTGCATGTCGAGCATGTGACAAAACACCAGGTCAAGATCCGCTGCCCTGAGTTTTGGCAACATCGCATAGGCGGAGGCGGAGGCGTCTGCGATACCGAACGATGTAACTTGTACTCCGCTGCCTTTCACGCGGTCGATGAAGACGCTGGGTTTGTGCGTCAGCTCATCGAGAAGGCCGTCGAACTGGGGCCAGTATTTATGAAAACCGACGCCGATTCAGGGGGCCTTGGAAAGAAGAGACTGGCGACGGCGCCCGCGATAAAGGCCGGAACGATGGCGAAGGCCCCGAGCCACCATTTAGGGATGTCCGTCAACATCCAAACCAGTGCCAGGGAAATGAGTCCGGCTGCAAGAGCGGCCGGGACTCCCGGCAGATTCACGTGCGGCATCAACATTCCCAGCAGATAGACGGCCAGCAGCATGCCCAGTGAGGTACCGGCGATAACCATGATGATGTCAATCCCCTTTTCATCGATTGAGGGGACAAGGATAGCCGCACCAATCACAACCAGACCCAATAGGCCGGTGAGAATTCGGCTGACTCGAAGGGGCAGTTCCCTGCCGGACAGCCAGTCGTAAACAATCACCGACGTGACCCCATTGATTCCGCTGTCTATGTTACTCATGGCGGCCGCAAAAAGCCCCGCGAGTATAAGCCCGACCAACCTCCGTCGATACGGCTTACGGCCAAGAACAGTACAGCTATGATCGCTCCACCCAGTACGACCGCCTGCAAGACGTCGGTCCAGATAACAGCCTTCAATCCACCCATGACTGTATAGATCGTCGCGAAGGCTCCGATGCCAGCCAGTGCCCAGAAATACTGGGCCTCGTTGAGTCCCAACACGGTTTTCACGGTAAGAGCCATCGCATAAAGCATCGTGCCCATCCAGCCCACGGCGTACACGCAGTATAATCCCGAGCCGATTCTCTGCGCGGGCCGGCCAAACCGCCGGCCCAGATATTCGTATCCACTGCTGACCTTCAGCCGGACGAACATCGGCTCCAATGTAATACGTTGCTATGGCGGACTCCCTTCACATTGAAGGGCGTACAAAGATGGCGACCCTATCAAATGGCGAGATAAGAAGCTTTCTGGTTGTAGTGCGGTTGTGCGCGCTGAATCAAGGAAATGAGGTTGTCTTCGGTATGCTATGTTACTCTTGCACAACCTCTGTCTTTGGCACTCTCCGACGATGGCTCCGGCCCCAGCAGGTCCGCTCGATCCTATGGTGTTCGAGATCGAGGGGATCGATTTCCACAGGTGGCTTTGCCGTTGCATCGCCTGACGAGATGTGCCGAAGACTCTTATATGCCCCCGGTTCCGTTGGAGGAAAGCTTGTTGGGATCTTCGATAATCCACACCGTCATTTCATCAATCCCGCGGTTCTGCCAGGCATAGTAGGGTACGGCGACGAATTCGACCGACCTGTCGTCATCTGTCATGCCTTTGCCCTTCAGCACAGTAACGCCATTGAGCAAGTCCTCACGATACTCGGCGTCGATCTTCTCGTGCTTTGGCAACACCATGCGCAGCACACTGAAATCATGGTCCACGCCCTCGAGGCAGTACACGAGAGGTCCACACATGATCGCCACGCGGCCCCGGTCATACTTTACGTTCTCACATGCATAAATCCGGCGCACCGGCATCGGAAGATGTAACTCAATTCGGTCGCCGCTCTTCCACTGGCGACCGATCCTGATGTAACCATTGTTCAGAGCGATTCTATCCATGGGATCGCCGTTTATCTTCACGGTCCAGCCAACCGGTGATGGATTATCAAAGCGGTACAGGTCGCAGGGAAACGGCCGGCCTTGTGCCCAACTGGGAATTCGCAGGCACAGGTCAAAAGAACCAGGACGGTCAGGTTCCACCGTAATATGGATACGTCCCTGCCACGGATACAAAGTCTCCTGCGTGAGCTTGACCGAGCGATCGAGCAGATCGATGATGGCCGAACTGCCGCTATAGAGGTTCACATAAATGCTGCGTGCATCCTTGGCATAGATCCAGCGGCCAATGCCGGCCACGAAGCCGGGTAGCTTCGCAGGGCAGCAGAATAAGTACCTATTGCGGACTCCGCTGTGTGGACCGCTGCGGTCTTGCTTGCCGACGGCAAGTTTGTTCGCGTAGAAATACTCAGTCCCGGCGAGGCTGATGCCTGCGAGGGCAGCGTTATACGCCCCTATTTCCACCACGTCGGCGTACGCGGCCTCTCCGGAGAGCAGGTTCAACCGATGGTTCCATTGCGCGTGGGCGATGTTGGAACAGCACTCACAGTAACAGTTTCTGTTGTCCAGAATGTAGTCATCGGCGAGTTGTTCCGCATTGGCCGGCCCTCCTATCCCGCCGGTTACATAGATGCGGCGATCAACTATGCTGTGCCAAAGACTGTCCAAAGCTGTACGAGTCTCCGGCTGGTCCAGATAACGGCACAGGTCGGTTGCCGCGCTGTAGAGGTAGTTGATGCGCACGGTATGGCCCCAGGCCTTGCGCTGTTGTTCGATCGGTTTCCAGGATTCACGATCTCCCATATCCGGCGGCCTGCCGTGATGGCCCTGGTGTACGATGTGATCCGCCAGCCTGAGGTACTTTTCGTCGCCGGTGACCTCATACAATTTAATCAGGCCGATGCCTGCCTGCGGATGGTCGGCGTAATTGATCGGCTCACCAAGAGGGAACTCTCGATAGATACGGTCAGCCATCCTGACAGCGATGTGAAGGAAGTTTCGCTTGCCCGTTGCCCGGTAGTGAGCGGCTGCCGCCTCAAATAGATGCCCTGCACTGTAGAGCTGACCGATTCCCTTGGCCCATTCTTCGATCGTCCCTTCGAACTGAAGCTCTTGCCCATAGCGCCCCTGACGATACGTCTCGGGGCTCTGAGGGTGGTCAGCAGGCAGCATGTACATCTGATTGATGTAGCCGTCCTTGGCCTGTGCCTCAGCATAAAGGGATATCAAATCATCAAGCTTGCGCTGCAGATTTGGATCGTCCCGCCAGGCGAGGGTGTATGAGGCCGCCTCCATGATCTTCCAGATGTCCGAGTCGGGGGAATTGTAAACCCGAATGCGGCCCGTCTTCTTGCGGCCTGCAATGATGCGCAGGTTGTCGATCTTGCCCTGTTCCTCGGCAATCTTCAGCAGATCGGGAATCGTCACCTTTTGAGTTTTTTCGATTCGCCGAGTCCAGAACGAATCGTCGATTCGCACCTTGTCGAAGGGAACCTCCTCAAGTGACGAACAACTTGCTTTGACTTGCGACAGGTGATCCGCCTCGCCGCCTTTGCCTGCGAAACTATCACCTGCCCTCAAGCGGCTACCGCCGGCAACTGCCAAAAGAAGCGAAACCAAGACCAATCGTCTCATCATTTAACACACTATGCCTTCCCTGCAAAATAGTCAAGACTACCGAACAGCGGTCGAGTCGAAAAGTGAGTTCTTCAGGGGTTTGTAAGCACTTCAGTAATCCTTAAAGCTCGTCATCCATTGCGGCCAGTCTTCGGGCAGGACACCGCCGGCTTGGGTCCAAGCGCCTGCCGTGTCGAACGTTCGATGCCATTTCAGAACCCACAGTTCTTTAAGTCCAACCTTTCTGACGGACCAGTCCAAGAACAGCATATTCAACCCTTTGTTGTGGCGGTTGAGAAAGAAGCGGTTCATTTCTTGATTTCTGGCACCGTCCATTTGGCCATCAAAGTCTGGGGGCACATTAGTGTGAAATGGATGGCCATCTGCCCACCAGGCATCCGAAAATGCCGGTATGTTACCCGCCCCTTGAACGTTGGGGGTCCTCCACTTATCTTCTGCCGGAAACGTCCCTCCTATTACGGTCAAATCTTGCCTGGGATTGAGTATCCATGCGTTTACTCCATAACTGCCGCTTCTGCCTCCTGTCTGGTCACCACCCCACATGGTTGTGCCTGCCCATGCGCCAAATGGATTTCGAGCGGTTCCCTGGGGATTTGCTGAATCCCATAGAGGTTTTACCGCCATCGGGCAGAAACGCAACTTTGGGTTCTTGTAGACTGGCTCCAACACCTGGAACCATCTTAACTCCGTTTTAGCGACCCCTTCCCAGCCACGCCAAAAACGACCGTCATTATCATCCGTGTAGGCTGAAAGTACAAAGCTTAATTGGTGCAGATTCGAACGACAGACAACCGCCATCGCCTGCTTTCTCACGCGTTGCATTGCCGGCAGCAATATCGCCATCAATAACCCTATGATGGAGATCACTACCAGAAGCTCTATCAACGTAAAACCTCTCAGCTTGCGCACAGCCGTTCTCCTTCTCATCCGAAGAAGCTTTTTCCACGTCAATATTCTCATTTAGCCCGACTTAACGCGAATCCGTTGCCCTGTCAGTCTGTCGCCGTCAGTCCCGCATCAATCAGCTATAAGTTTCGGCTCTCTTGATGCCGGACGAGGCGACGTCTTTTATTCACGCAGATCCGAAACCACGATGGCGTCAAGGAGCACACCGTTTTCGGAGCCAATGCACCTTCCACCCGCTGCGGCCGGATCATCAAATGCCTTCCAACGGGCTCCAAGCGTACCGGCCTCTGCCTCAATTCAGATTTCTTCCATAGGAGGTGGAGGCGCTTGCCTGTATAGCCGAATTCCATCGATGAGGACCATGCCCGAACCGCCAATTCCATCGATTCTCTCAAGGCCGACAGCAAGCTGCGCGACATTACTCAGATTGATGCCCAAAGCTGTAAGGTCGATATTCCATTGCGTCCAAATCGGTTTGGCTATATCGGCCCCGTATAGCATCTTGGCGCTGCCAACCTTCACGTACATCTGCTGAGAGGCATTCGCAGGTGAGCCGCACACCCACAGCACCAGCGTCTGAGGCGAACCTATGGTCCAATCCCTGCCAATGGCAAGATCGCTGGTATTCGCCCTGACTTCTGACACGCTTGCTGTGGTGTTGTCATAGAAAAGCGGCACGGACTGTTTGCCGTCATAAACTAGGGTCTTCTCCATCGAAGGCTGGAAGGCTTCAAAATAACCTACGGTCGAACCGTTGGCCGTGGTCCCAAAGCCGTCTATC
>DATKWR010000900.1:0-12552 GCA_035529475.1 Sedimentisphaerales bacterium
GGGCCGGTCGGTTTCGACAATCGAAATAACGGATTGCCGCCGGGCGGCGTGGATTCTTATATGAGCTATGGCCTCTCGTGGGCCAATGCGAGCAATACTCCCTTCAGGCGCTACAAGCACTGGGTTCACGAGGGCGGGATCTCGACGCCTCTGATAGCGTACTGGCCGGGGGTCATCAATAACGCCGGCTCACTCACCGACCAGCCCGGCCATATCATCGATATCATGGCAACGTGTGTCGACGCGGCGGGGATCGAATACCCCAAGGCTTACAAAGGGCAGGGGCTTACGCCGTTGGAAGGCAAGAGCTTGCTTCCGATCTTCGAGGGCAGGCAGAGACAAGGGCACGAGGCCATCTATTGGGAGCACGAAGGCAACCGCGCCGTTCGGCAGGGCAAGTGGAAACTCGTTTCCCTGGACGGCAAACCCTGGGAGCTTTACGACCTCGAGGCCGACCGCACGGAGCTCAGCAACCTGGTCGATACCTATCCTGAAAAGGTCGAGCAGTTGAAAGCTCTCTACCAGAGCTGGGTGAAGCGGTGCAGTGTGCAGCCCTGGCCGATCAAAAAGCCGAAGGCCGCAAAATAGACCGGCGAAGTGCGAACGCTCTAAAACATGGAAAAGGCCCGCCTGTCGTTCATCGACAACCTCAGAATCCTGCTGCTTTCGGTGCCGTTATGTTTTGCCCTCGCCAACGTGATTCGCAAACTGCCTTTGGCAGAAAGAATCCTGTGACAGGGCAGATCGAAACCGTAGAAACCGCCCTTGCTTTTGCGGCTTCGGGTCGATACACTCGACGATTGTTATGACTCTCGCGATTGAAACCAATGGTCTGACCCGCTGTTTTGGCGAGCTGCGTGCCGTGGACGGTGTTGACCTGCGCGTCGAAGCGGGGCAGTTCTACGGCTTTCTCGGCCCCAACGGCGCGGGCAAATCCACCACTATCAAGATGCTGACGGGTTTGCTGGCCCCCACGAGCGGAACGATGTGCATCCTGTGTGAGCAAGTGGACGACCCCGAAAAAGCCAGGCGGATCAAGCGGCGGGTCGGGGTGGTGCCGGAGGACCTGGCGCTGTTCGACAACCTGACGGCCCGTGAATATCTGACCTTTGTCGGCCGGATGTACCGATTGGCCCCGGAAACGGTTCGCGAACGTTCCCGGGAGCTGCTGGCCATGATGGATCTGGACAACGAAGAAAAGAAACTTACCATCGAGTTTTCTCACGGGATGAAGAAGAAGCTCACCCTGGCGGCGGCGCTGATTCCGAACCCGGACCTGCTGTTTCTCGATGAGCCGTTCGAGGGCGTCGATGCCGTCGCTTCTCGCGTCCTGCGGGACACCCTGAAACGCTGCGTGGCGCGCGGCGCGACGGTGTTTCTGACCTCGCACGTTCTGGAGATCGTCGAGAGACTCTGCACCGACGTTGGGATTATTGCCAAGGGCAGGCTCGTGCACCAGAGCACGATGGACGAGATTCGCACCGGCGGCTCGCTGGAGGAACGGTTCCTCGAAGCCGTGGGCAGCGACCACGTGGAGCGGCAGAAGCTAAGCTGGCTGGAGGATTAGATGGACTGGAGCCAGCTTCGCACTATCCTCTGGCTGCGGGGGCGGCTGATCCGAAATCAATGGTCCCGCAGCGGCAAGCTCAACGCCGTGCTGACGATGATCGCGGTGGCGGTTGGCTATGCCGTCGCCGTTGCAGGCGCGCTCGGCGGCGTGCTGGCGGGCGCTTTGGCCCTGGCAAAAGCATCGCCGCTGGTCATGCTGGTCGTGTGGGACCTCATCGTCGTGGCGTTTCTGTTTTTCTGGACGATCGGCATCGTCACTGAGCTTCAGCGTTCCGAGACAATCGACATCGGCCGGATGCTGCATCTGCCGGTCTGCCTGCGCGACATTTTTCTGGTGAATTACGTCGCCTCGCATGTCACCTTCAGCATCATTCTGTTCCTGCCCGCCATGCTTGGGCTGTGCCTGGGACTGATCCTCGGCGGGCGAGGGTCGATGGTCCTGATGTTTCCGCTGGTGCTCGGCTTGATCTTCATGGTGACCGCGTGGACCTATTGTCTGCGCGGATGGCTGGCCGCGCTCATGGTGAACAAGCGGCGCCGCCACGCGATCATCGCCGGGATTACCTTTACCTTCATTCTGCTCAGCCAGCTTCCGAATCTGCTGGGCAACTTTCTGCACGATCATGGACGGTATCGACCCGGCCCGGCGCCGTCGGGGCAGACCGCCACCCGTCCCGCCGACGGCGATAAGGTTCGCTTTCCCGCGGGCGTCATGGCGGCGCACAGGTACGTGCCGTTCTTGTGGGTCGGCAACGGGGCGATGTCACTGGCCGAGGGCCATATCTGGCCCGCCGTTTTAGGCGCCGCCGGCGCGTTCGGTATCGGGGGTCTGGGCCTGCGACGCGCCTACCGGACGACCCTTCGCTTCTACCGCGGACAGACGGCCGGCAGGAAGCCGGCACGAAAACCGAAAGCGGCAAAGACCGCCGTTACCGGCAGGGACTGGCTCGAAAGAAGGCTGCCCGGCATTCCGGATGAAGCGGCGGCTGCGGCGGTGGCGTTCTTTCGCTCGATGATGCGCGCGCCGGAAGTGAAGATGGCCCTGGCGACCAACTTTCTGATGCTGCTGATTTTCGGGGCGATGGTCTTGCTGCGGCGTTCGGCCGGCGTGACGGACCCCTTCAAGCCGTTCATTGTCACCGGTGCTATTGTGTTTGCACTGCTCGGCATGAGCCAGCTTATGTTCAATCAGTTCGGCTTCGACCGGGGCGGATTTCGCCAGCTCGTCCTGCTGCCGGCGCCGCGCAAGTGGATTCTGCTGGGAAAGAACCTTGCGTTTGCGCCCATTGCACTTGGAACCGGGCTGACCGTTCTCGTGCTTGCCACGCTCGCGCTGCGTGTCTCGCCGCTCGTTTTTTTTGCCGCTGCTTTGCAGTTGGCAGCCGCCTTCCTGCTGATCAGCATCGCGGGAAACCTCCTTTCCGTGCTCATTCCTCACCGCATCACTCCGGGGTCGCTGAAGCGAACCAAAACATCCGCGACAACCACGCTGCTTATCTTCGTGTCGCGATTGCTGTTTCCGACGGCGATGATTCCACTGTTCATTCCGGCGGCCCTCGGACTGCTGGTGTCTCGTCTGGCTTCCCTGCCCGCTGCGCCGGTGAACCTCTTGTTCTCGGCTGTCCTGGTGGGATTGCTCGCCCCGCTGTACCGGCTCAGCCTGGCTCCTCTCGGCAAGCTGCTGCAACGACGCGAGAAACATATCCTTCAGGTCGTCACCGAGGAAGTGGAATAGCCCGGCTAAACGATCAGCATGGCATCCCCGTAGGAGTAGAAGCGGTAGCGCTGTTCTATGGCGTGCCGGTAGGCGGCGAGGATTTCATCGAGACCCGCGAAGGCGGCCACCAGCGCCAGCAGCGAGGATTTCGGCAGATGGAAATTCGTGATCAGGGCGTCGGTCATCTTGAATTCACAGCCGGGCGTAATGAACAATTCCGTCATGCCGGCGGCGGGTTTGATTTGCCGGCCGTAAGCCACTGTTTCCAGTACTCGCGTTGACGTTGTGCCGACGGGGATAATGCGCCCGCCTTGTTCTCTGGCCGTGTTGATGATGTGGGCGTTCTCCTCGTCGATGCTGAACCATTCGGCGTGGATCTGGTGGTCTTCGATATTCTCCGCCGCGATTGGCTTGAAGGTCCCGGCTCCGACGTGCAGCGTGATATACGCCAAGTGAATGCCGCTGCTCTTGAGTTGTTCGATCAGCGCCTCCGTGAAATGCAGGCCCGCGGTAGGGGCCGCGACGGCGCCGGGAGAGGCGGCGTAAACGGTTTGATAGCGCAGCTTGTCCTGGGCCGCCACTGCCGGGTCATCGTTCCGCTTGATATAAGGAGGCAGCGGCGGAAAACCGACCTTCTCCAGGATGCTGCGAGCGTCAATTCCCGCCTCCAGCTTCAGCCGGCATTTGCCCTCGCCCGTCTTTTCGAGGAGTACTGCTTTGCAGCAATCGGCCCGGTCTTTGTCCTTAAGGTAGAATTCATCGCCGGGTTTCAGTTTGCGAGCGCCTTTGAGATAGGCGGTCCAGACGCAGTCGGCATCTTCGCTGAGGAACAATCCTTCGAGCTTGCCGCCGGTCGGGCGTTGTGCGAAAAAGCGGGCCGGAACTACCTTGGTATCGTTGAGAACCAGACAATCACCCGGCCGCAGGAAATCACCGAGCCGGTTGAAGCGGCTGTCCAGAATCTCGCCGTTTGAACGGCTCAGAACCAGAAGCCGCGAGTCGCTGCGAGAAGGCAGAGGCTTCTGAGCGATCAATTCGGGCGGCAAGTCATAATTGAGCTTCTCTGTCCTCATAGCGCAACGTTATCAGACGGTCCGGCTGTTGACAAAAAAAAATTCGCTCGATGGCAGGTTAATTTTCGCTTTCGCCCCATGACATGAAACATCCGACAGAAGCGGCAAGCCCGCTCGGACGATAGTGGTAAGGTGAATCCAGTCTTTATGAATTATCCTTTTCAAGGGTCGTGGGGATGGTCGAGCGAGAATGTTTTGAGAGAGAGGCGACGTCAATTGCCGCCCTGGGGCGGAGCGAGCTTGAGAGGCGCATCAGAAACTTCAAAGGGCGATTCAAGCTGGATTTTACCGAGGATTACCTCAACAAGCTCAGCATTGACAGGCTGCGGCACATCCTGCTGGCGGCGCTCATCAACACCATGCCCCGCGCATAACAAGCCCGTCGGTGTTTCTTGTCGCATGGAATCCAACCATGACGCGGGGTTGTTTGCCGGCCGCGACCCCAAGCTCCGGCCCACAAAAAGCCAGACTTTTTCTCAAAAACCCCATTTTGCCCGCTCATTGCCCCAGAAGCGGTGCTTCCCGCGCCCCGCGACAGAATCCGGAGTTTTACCTTGACAAAAAGGCGGCCAATATCGTATAAGTATGGTATAGTAGTTGATTATTTTCAGCCTGCCGAAGCGAGGTCTGTCGAAGTGATGGGCCAGCCTTTCGTTTCGTTGAATTACTTTTGAAGGAGGATGATATGTCCAGAGAATTGACTTATTTACTTGCCTTTGTATTGCTGCTGGGTACGGCTGCCCCCAGCATGGGCGATGCTGCCGACCCAAGCCTCGTGGGATGGTGGACCTTTGACGGCCATGCCCTTGATACCTCCGGCAATGAACGTCACGGTACGCTCCACGGCAGCCCCCAATTTGTGCCCGGGGTTTTCGGTGAAGCCCTGGAGTGCCAAGCGAATCCTGATTACGTAACCATCGACGGCTACAAGGGCATCCTCGGCACGCACGCTTTCAGCATAACCGCGTGGGTCAGAACAACCAATACGGCCATCGAGCAACTTGTCCATTGGGGCGCTGATGTCAACGGTGAAAGGGTGGAATTCCGGATCAACAGCAACAGGTTACGAATCTCGCACGGGAACGGAAATGTTCAAGGTAACACCGATTTGACGGATGGTCAATGGCACCATGTTGCGGTGACAGTCGTAGATAACGCCACAGCATCAAGCGGAGATGTCCTCTTTTATGTAGATGGGCAGGATGATACAATGGAATCAACAGATCCTGATTCCTGGAATATCACGCCCAACCCCACCTTGGACCTCACGATAGGTTGGCGTCCCACGCAGCAGGATAGACCCTTCATCGGAACGATCGATGAAGTCCAGATTTATGACAAGGCCCTGACGCCGGAAGAGGTTCAGCAAACCATGGAACAAGGGGGTGAACCGTATCCGTATGCGCTTAGTCCCAATCCGGCTGACGGTGCTCTGGTTAAAGCTACGTGGACAAATATCACCTGGTCGCCGGGAGCCCTTGCGGTCTCGCATGACGTCTATCTCGGCAATAGTTTCGACGATGTGAATGCCGGCACGCACGAGACCGGGGCGTTCTTGGGCAATCAGACCACCCCGTCTCTGATTGTCGGATTTCCGGGACTCCCCTATCCGGACGGTCTGGTCCCGGGAACGACTTACTATTGGCGAGTCGATGAAGTCAATGATGCCGATCCCAACAGCCCGTGGAAAGGTAAAGTCTGGAGCTTCACAATTCCTTCAAAAACCGCCTACAGTCCCAATCCGCGTGAGAGTGCAACAAACGTGCTGACGGATGCGGACTTGAGCTGGAGCCCGGGCTTGAACGCGATGCTGCACTATGTGTATTTCGGCGGTAATTTTGACGACGTGAACAATGCCGTTAGCGGTTCGCCGTTGACGGACACCGTGTACGATCCCGGTCCCCTGGCAAAGGATACCGCCTACTATTGGCGCGTTGACGAGTTCGTGGGAACCGAGACACGCAAAGGCCACGTCTGGAGCTTCAGGACGTTGCCCGATATCCAGGTTGTCGCGCCCGATCCTAATCTTGCCGGCTGGTGGACGTTTGATGAAGGGCAGGGAAGTGTTTCGGTCCTGGACCGGTCCGGCAATGGCCGTCATGGAACGCTCGCTGGGGACCCGTTGTGGGTGGAAGGCTATGACGGCGGTGCGCTGGAGTTAAGCGGAAATGACTACGTCACAATGGCCGGCTACAAAGGCGTTCTCGGTACGCACGCCTTCAGTGTAAGTGTGTGGCTTAAGACAACCAGTGCGGGAATCCAGGAACTGCTCTGGTGGGGCACGGAGAGCGGAGGTCAAAGAGTCGAATTTCGCGTCCACGACGACGGTCACATACGAATGGGGGCGGGCAACGGCCAGGTTGAGAGTCAAAGCCAGGTAACGGACGGCCAGTGGCACCACGTGGTTGCGACCGTTGTGGAGAACGCCACGAACTCATCTTCCGACATTCGCATCTACATCGACGGCAAGGATGATACGGTGGCATCCACGGACACGGATGCTTTCGGCCTCGTCAGCGGTTTGGATGTAACCGTGGGGTGGCGTCCTTCCAGCGGGGACAGGCCATTCGTAGGCTCCGTGGATGATATCCGGATCTATGATAAGGTGCTCACACCGGCAGAGGTCGAGCTGCTCACGAGAATCGACCTGCTGCTTGCCTGGAACCAGAGCCCGAAGAACGGCGCAACGCCGGACGTGGAAAACGCGACCCCTCTGACCTGGTCGCCGGGGGACAAGGCGTCCAGGCATGATGTCTATTTCAGCACCGATAGGGATGCCGCGGCCAATGCCGACGCCTCCGATGCGACGGGCGTCTATCGAGG
The DNA here is from genome assembly GCA_035529475.1 of Sedimentisphaerales bacterium. Classification (GTDB taxonomy): domain Bacteria; phylum Planctomycetota; class Phycisphaerae; order Sedimentisphaerales; family Anaerobacaceae. Next base: position 7,183 of record DATKWR010000900.1, read on the forward strand.
CGGTCAGAGCGCCGCCAGCTATGCGCCCGCAGAAGGTCTCGCATGGGGCGGCGGGCCGTACTTCTGGCGCGTCGATGAGAACAATACCGATGGGACCATCAGCAAAGGCCGAATCTGGAGCTTCACGGTCGCCGACTACCTGGTCGTGGATGATATTGAATCGTACAATGACCTTGCCGAAGACGATCCGGCCAGTAACCGGATCTATCTGACGTGGATCGACGGCTTCGGAACCACGACCAACGGCGCTTTCGTCGGCAATCTGGATGTCCCGCTGACCGAGTACAGCAACGTTCACGGCGGCTCTCAGGCCATGCCCTTGTCGTACGACAACAACCTCAAGTTCTCTGAGGCGACCATGACCTTGACGGCCGGACGCGACTGGACCCGGCAAGAGGTTGCGGAACTGTCGCTGTGGTTCAGAGGTGCAGCGGCCAATGCCGGCGAGCGAATGTACGTGGCTCTCAACGGTACAGCCGTGGTCTATCACGATGACCCCAATGCCGTTCAGATAACGAACTGGACCGAGTGGGCCATCCCCTTGCAGCGGTTTGCCGATCTCGGCGTGAACCTGACCAATGTGAACAGCATCACGATTGGCTTCGGCACCCGCGGCAATACAACCTTGCCCGGCGGCACGGGCCAGATGTACTTCGACGACATCCGGCTGTACCGCCCGGCAGAGCAGCCACAGCCGTAGGCGTCAAGTTTATGTGGAACGGCTAATGCGTTGTAAACCGATCTTCTTGAAGGAGACGATTATGTGGAAGAGAAATCTGTATTTGGTGGCGATGGCTCTGCTGGTCCTCGCCTGTGCAGTTAGCAGAGGCGACGTCGTTACCGGGCTGGAGGGTTACTGGCCCCTCGACAGCGATGCTCAGGACTTCTCGGGAAACGAGCGTCACGGCGCCCTTATCGCCGATGCGCATCTCGTTACTGACGGCGTGCATGGCGGGGCTCTGGAACTCGACGGGACCGACGACTATGTAAGCGTGGACGGATACAAAGGTATCATGGGGCCTCCCTGGACACTTGCCTGCTGGATTCAGACGACCGCCGGCGCAGAGCCGGAAATGCTGAGTTGGGGAAGCGAAGGAGGTGGCCTAAAGGTTGAATTCCGCCTGGATGCCGGTCGCTTGCGCATCGAGCACGGCAACGGCAACAACCGCAGTGAAACCCTGGTCAACGACGGGCAGTGGCATCACGTGGCGGCCGTACTGCCGGAAGGTGGTGTAATGCAAAACGTCCAGTTCTACGTTGATGGTGAACCCGGAGGCACATTCCAGGTCGCCAATGGCACTAACCCATTCATCACGGCTGTCGGCATCGATCTCAACATCGGCCGCAGCGGCCCGAGGGCCGACCGGAACTTCACCGGCTTGATCGACGAGGTGCGAATGTACAGCCGAGCCCTGACCCAGGACGAGATCCGCCAGACGATGGAAATCTCCGCCGCGGGCTCCAATCCGCTCGCATCCGGCCCGACACCAGCCGACGGCTCGCGCTATGAGAACTCCTGGGTGACTCTGAGGTGGAGACCCGGCGCTTTTGCGGTCTCGCATGACATATACGTGGGCGACAATTTCGGCGATGTGAATGACGGCACGGGCGGTTCCTTCTGGGGAAATCAGGCCGACGCATTGATCATGGCAGGCTTCCCCGGATTTCCCCTGCCCGACGGACTTGTCCCCGGCTCAACCTACTACTGGCGAATCGACGAGGTCAACGAGGCCGATCCGAATAGTCCGTGGAAGGGGGAAGTCTGGAGCTTTACCGTTCCATCAAGAACGGCATACGAGCCCAATCCCGCCGACGGCGCAGAATTCGCGGACCCCGGCACAACTCTGAGCTGGGAACCCGGCCTGAGTGCGAAACTGCACGGCATCTACTTCGGCGATAACCCCGACGACGTAAACAATGCCACCGGCGCTTTGCTGCAGATTCCCGCAACCTACGCTCCGGGCGCGCTCGAGTCCGGCAAGACCTACTACTGGCGGGTTGATGAATTCGACGGCGCCGCGACGCACAAGGGCGATCTCTGGAGTTTCACCACAGTACCTGATATCCCGATCGGCGATCCGAACCTTCTCGCTCTGTACACGCTGGACGAAGGACGAGGCTCAACCGCAGTCGACTGGTCGGGTCACGCAAGTCACGGCACCCTGATGGGCACGGCCGATTGGACCATCCCGGGACTGGTCGGCGATTCCGCCCTGAACTTCGGACAGAACGGCTACGTCGCGATCCGTAACCTCACATACAAAGGTAACGCCTATACCGAGTCGACCGTCTGCTGCTGGATGCGCACGGAGAACCAGGGCACTCAGATCCTCGCCTCGTTCGACCCTGACCATTACTGGCGTCTGGCGATAGACAGCTACGGCGCCGGCTTTGGCCTTATCGACTACGACGTCACGACAAGCAGCGGGCTCACCGAGCTCGGCAGCCTCACGCGAGTCGATGACGGATTCTGGCATCACATCTGCTGCGTGTACAACAAGGGCTTCATGGCCATCTACATCGACGGCCGGCTGGACGCGACGATGACCGGAGGCCCCACAATGGGAAGCGGCACGATCCGGTACGGCTTCCTCGGCGCCGACTCTGCGGCCGACACCTTCGACGGCACCAGAGACCGCCGCACCGCGCTCATGGGCGATATCGACGATGTCCGCATCTACGACAGGGCTCTGGCCACCGAAGAGATCACACAGATCATGCGAGGCGATCCGCTGCTTGCATGGGGTCCGAGCCCTGCAAACGGAGCGAACGCCGACATCAGCGATGCGTTGCCGCTTACCTGGTCGGCAGGCGACAACGCCACTCAGCACGACGTGTACTTCGGCACGGACATCCAGGCCGTCAAGGCTGCCGATGCCTCCGATACGACCGGCGTCTACAAAGGCCGTCAGAACGCGACCACCTACACACCGGCCGAAGGCGTAGAGTGGGGCGGCGGGCCTTACTTCTGGCGCGTCGATGAGAATAACAACGATGGCACTGTCACCAAAGGCCAAATCTGGAGCTTCACAGTCGCCGACTACCTTGTTGTTGATGATATTGAATCCTACAACGACCTTGCCGAAGCGGACCCGGGGAGCAACCGGATTTACGTGAAGTGGATCGATGGTTTTGGCACCACGACCAACGGCGCTTTCGTGGGTAACCTCGATGTGCCTCTGACCGAGCGTGGCAACGTTCACAGCGGCGGGCAGGCGATGCCGTTGTCATATGACAACAATCTGAAGTTCTCCGAAGCGACGCTGACGCTGACGGCGGGGAAGGACTGGACGCGGCAAGGCGTTGCGGAACTGTCGCTGTGGTTCCGAGGTCTGGCAACGAATGCGGCTGAGCGGATGTACGTCGCTCTTAACGGCACGGCGGTGGTCTATCACACCGATCCCGCCGCCGTCCAGGTAGCCACCTGGACCGAGTGGGTCATCCCCTTGCAGCAGTTTGCCGGTCTGGGCGTGAACCTAACCAATGTAAGCAGCATCACGATTGGCTTCGGCATCCGCGGCAATACAACGGTCCCTGGCGGCACCGGCCAGATGTACTTCGACGATATCCGGCTCTATCGGCGCAGAGCTGCTCCATAGGAGTCCAGACTATTTCGGCTGAATCGTGATTTGTATCATTTCAGGGCCCGTCCTGATAGATTCGGTACGGGCTCTGGTTTTCTTGAGGCAGGGCGCGATCAGGGATACTACTGGAAGGGTTCCCTGTGGGGCCAGCCGTATTTCTCGAATTTGCCGAACTCCATCTGCGACGTATCATTCGTGCCGTCGGGACCGAGGGCCGAGCGAACCTCCTGGACATGGGCATCCACGAAGACGGCGTTGATGGTCCCCCTGTCGAGGTTTCCGCTCATCGGGCTGTGGAACGTGCCGAACCAGTCACGCCCGTCGGGACACAAGGCGTTGTCATTGAGTACGTTGTTATTGTTGAGCCGGCCCCACATGTTTTCCTCGGCGAAGAAGAAGACCTCGGCTTTGCTTCGTGTGATCTCGGCGCGCTTATAGATGCCGCCCCGTCCTCGGGAATCCGTTTTGGCCGAGCCGCCGGAGTCGCCTGACTTGGCGCCCAGCCAGGAGTTCATGCTGTAGCTGTATTGAGGAGTAACAGGATTGGAAGCGACGTGGTTGGGATGCTGGGTGCCCAGGGATTTGGCCAGGACCTTAAACGATGGGCACAAATTAACGCCCACTTCCGGCATATAAGGCCACAGGGGACCGTCAGGGGGGTACGTCGGGTCGTGCCATCGGCAGTAACGCTGGTACCCGGAGACGGGAGCCTCCGTTCTGACCAAAGACCTCCATGCGGAGGGATACCGGTCGTCGTTGTCATCGAGGTACATGGTCTGCACGATGCCGTACTGACGCAGATTGGCCCGGCAGCTCATCTCTCTGGCCTGCTCCTTGATGCGCTGCAGCGCGGGCATCAGGATTCCGAGCAGGATGGCGATGATCGCGATCACCACCAGCAGCTCTATCAGCGTAAAAGCCCTTCTCGTACACATAACCACACCCTTTCTATTGCCTCATTGTTCTGCTCACGGATCCAGTCTTGTTCGGAGGCAACAGATCACAGGCCGGGGAAATTGGGGTGCACTTGGCCCCAGCATCCCTTGTGGATGAAGCGCAGGTCGTCCCACTCGTCGTCTGTTTGCGGGGCTAAGCCGCCCTGGTGCCAGTCCGCGTGATCGCGGCCCCATTTGACCGTCTCAACGCCCTTCCACTTGCGGTATTCGGCACGCCCATCGGCAAACGAGACGTTGGTGCCGTCGGCGTGGCGGCAGCGGGCGATATCCCACCAGGTCCAGGTGCTGTTCCAGTGCACGGCGAAGCTGTCAGGCGTAGACCAGCCTTCGTCGATGAAGACGAGCCTCTCGGCAGGCTGGAAGATCTCACCTCTCTTCTTGACCCAGAGTTTCCTGCCGTTGTGCGACATGGGTACGCCATTATTAGCTGTCCCCGCTCTGGGCCGACCATTGACACCGTCCATGATATTGTAGGTCAGCATCTCGTCGCGGATGCCGGTCGGGCAGGCGAAGGCGCCGAGCTCGGCCACGTACTTGCCGGTCCAGAAGATGCCGGACTTGATGGCGGCGATCTGCTGCTGGCGCGGCATGCGCGTGCCGCCTCGTACGTTGTACTGGTCCCAGCACTTGCCGGCCCAGGCTTCTTCCCGGACGTGATTCGGCGACGTGTTGCTGAAGCCGGCCTCGCCATTGACGAGCCGGTCGTCGTTGTCGTCGGCGTACATGATCCAGGCCAGGGTCAACTGCTTGAGGGTGCTCAGGCACACCGCCCGCTGGCCTTGCTCACGGACCCTTCGCAACGCCGGCATCAAGATTCCCATCAGAATCGC
>DATKWR010000901.1:0-5698 GCA_035529475.1 Sedimentisphaerales bacterium
ACCACAACAAAAGAAATCAGGTAAAACAATCTTGTACACATAATGATTCTCCTTCAAAAGGTTAAAATAACCGACTGTGCCTTGGCTACACACCAAAGCAAACCACAGAACGCCTCACGGCAAAGACAGCATGGAGAACAATTCTCAATTCCTCTTGATTCTCCCTCCTTCCTGTGGATAGCAATCTCGGTCAATCGACCTTGAGCCACTCTTCAGCCAATGAGTTATCCTTCAGCCAGTTCTCCTGCAGCAGCGCCATATCAACATCATCGACCTTGCAGTCCCCATTGAGGTCCCCTGCCAAGGGTACATAGTCCGGCAGTGACTGGGCTGCTTCACAACGGTCGTTATATACGTTGATTGTGACCGTGTCCGAACCGGTGTATTCACCGTCAAAGGCCTCCAACTGCAAGACATACTCGCCCAGGGCTGCCAGGGTAACACTCGTATCCTCGGCAGTCGCTGTCTGTATAACAGCCGCCCCCGGGATGGGTTCACTGACCACCGTCCACTGCACAGTGTAGGGACGTATCGCACCATCGTCGGTGACGGTCGCGTCCAGATTTCCCGTCCTGAACCCGTCTTGCAGCCAGGTCACGATATCGGCGCCGGAGTTCACTTTGGGAGGCAGGTGGTCTGCAACAAAGCTGAAGATTGGACCGAGGACCGGATCATTGGGATCACCGATATAGGCATCCACGGCCCAGTAGTACTGCGTCTTTGGTTGAGTTTGCACAACAACAGAAGTTACGTTCTGCTTGCTCACAACCTGGATGGCTGCCGGGTCGGTAAACCATTCCAGCAACTGCAAGTCGTCGGTAAAATAGACGTCAACGGGTACCGGCTGACCCGGCACACACGGATCAGGCAAAGTCCAGCTCAGCTCCACCTCGCCGGGGCTTACGTCACCACCGTCGACCGGATTCGGATTGAGAAAGTGGACAGCCTTCAATGTGGTTTTGCCTTCATTCGTGGCGTCATAATCCATTTGCAGCGTGCCGTTGCCGCCATAGGCGGTAATCCAGCCGTTGTCGATGTATCCCTGGACGAGCGAGAGCTTATCGCCGTCTATTATCAGTGTACCGGCTCTGATATCCATCGTGCCGACACCACTGGTTTCCTCCGTGCCGACAACAACTTGCGGTCTCAACTCAAGGTTGTTGGCGGTAATAATTCCACCATCCAGATCCACGTGACCTGTACCTGTGTGGCTTGGAATCTGAAAGACGCTGGTGACTTTAATAATACCGCCGACCATATTGAGGGTGCCCAAACCTTTCACTCCCACAGATAAGTCACGGCCAACATTTATGGTGCCACTAATCATATTAAGTGTACCGATATTATCCGCGGCGGAGGCCACTCGAATGTTCGCGAATGCCGTAAGAGTTCCACCGTCCACTGTTAAGGCACAGGTGGCACTACCATCTCCAACTTTTACGGTATCAGCCACAGCACCTTCGTTCGCGATAGTCGGGCCGGGGATCAGTTTGATTCTGACATCGTCGGCAGGGGTGGGGACTGTACCGATGTCCCAGTTGGTTGGCGTGAACCAGTTATGGTCACCGGTGGTATCGGTCCAGTACACTAGAGCAGCTTGAACATCACCCACCAGAGACAGCACCAGAACAAAAGAAATCAGGTGAAACAATCTTGTACACATAATAAGTCTCCTTAAAAAAAGTTAAAATAAACGACTGTGCCTTGGCTACACACCAAAACAAAACAAGCGACAAAGCCTCTTCACCAAACCCTGTGCTCGCAGAGAGACGACTTTTCCTTCGGACGTGGCTTTTCCCAGCATTCCTTGCGGAAGCGGTGTTTGAACTGCAAGTTGACACGCACACGCTTGCCTTGCGAGATATCGACCTCACTCCAGCTCTGTCCTCACCTGATACCCTCAAGTGTTTGCCCAGGAACTATGGATATCTTACACATCCACATCAGAAAGCCAAAATCCGTAAAGAGTCACTGACTTTGACTTTACTTACCTATTTGTACCATATTAACTATACCGCGGTCAACGCAAACATTGCAGAATGTGGCAGATTTCGACAAAACCGCACTTCTCACAGTAGTTACAGCAGAAGAAAACAAGGTTTGCAGATCTTCAAACGTAGTACTCGGAGTCTCGTATTTCCGTCATACGAATCAGACAGTTCGCAGTTCTGCTGCGACGGATTTGGCAAGGCTTCGGACGATGGCGGCTTCAAGACGATCCACAGTCTCGTGGGTCAGTGTGCCGTCCTCATCTCTGAAACAAAGTGAGAGTGTTACGCTTTTCCTGCCGGAGGGGATGCCTTTGCCGCGGTAGATGCCGACAAACCGGATGTCCTGGAGTTCGGGCGACGTTTTGGCCCTGATCGCTTCCATGATGTCGGCCCAGCGGATCCCCTCATCGACCATAATCGAAAGGTCGCGCTGGATAGCCGGGAATCTCGGAATCGGCTTGATCCTGACCGCAGTACCGGCCAGAGACATGAGGGCATCAAGCTCTATCTCAGCAGCGCAGACTGCGATGTCTTTGAGGTCGAGCCGCTGCTTCACCGACGGCGATATCACGCCCGCCGAGCCGATGGGCTGCGCATTCAGGCATATCCGGGCGCCCGCCTGCGCCCAGCTCAAATCCGCGGGCGCGAGCGTGACATCTGCATCTTTGTCAATGTTTCTGATGAGTCCCTCAACGACTCCTCGCAAATCTCGCAAATCACTGTCACAGACGAGTGCGAGTTTCGTTTTCTGGATGGGCAGTGCGCCGCCCTGCCCATTTGCCGGTACAAAGGTATCGGCAATCTCGAATATTCTGCACGGCAGGTTCTTGGCGTTCACGTTCGTCTTGAGAACGCCGAGCAGCGAACCGATCAGGGTCTGGCGCAGCAGGTTCGCATGTTTTCTGGATACATCCGCCACGCTCAAATGCCGCGCCGGCCCACCCTCGACGAAAAGTCCGGCAACCACATCATCGACAAAGCTGACGTTCACCGTCTCGTAAAAACCGGCGCCGTTCAGGTACGTTCCAATCGTTTGAACGAGCTTCTGGCGGCTATCCACCGCGACCACTTCGATCCTGATCTTTCGTTCGGTCGGCACGTTGTGGTATCCGTGTACGCGTGCTACGTCTTCGATCAAATCCACCTCACGATAAACATCGTTGCGCCAGGAAGGCACGGTGCAGGTTATCGAACCATCCCCCGCGCTCGGCTCAAAACCCAACGCTGAAAGGATTCTGACGGCCGTTTCCGCGGGAATTTGGATGCCGAGCAATTTTTTCAGTCGCGAGAGCCGTAAGGTCACTTTTTTCTCGGCCGGCCTTTTTGGATAAGCATCAACGACGCCCCTTGCGACTTGTCCGCCCGCCACCTGGACGATCAACTGCGCGGTGCGCTGCGAAGCCCAGTCCACCCTTTCAATATCGACAATACGCTCAAAGCGAAAAGCCGCTTCGGAGGGCAGGCACAGCCTGCGAGAGGTGGTCCGCACGCTCACCGGATCGAAGCAGGCTTCTTCGAGCAGAATAGTGGTCGTCGCGTTACTCACCTCGGTTTCGAGCCCTCCCATCACCCCGGCTATAGCCACGGGGCCCCGCGCATCTGCAATAACAAGCATATCCGGGTTCAAGTCGCACTGCGTGCCATCGATACTGACAATGCGCTCTCCTGCAACGGCCCTTCGAACTATGATTTTGCCCTGGGCTATCCTGGCACAATCGAACGCATGTGGGGGCTGGCCCGTCTCCATCATGGCGTAATTCGTTGCATCGACCACGTTGTTGACGCTGCGCAGGCCCACAGCTTCGAGCCGCTTGCTGAGCCATGCCGGAGATGGACCCACCTTAACGCCTTCGATGATCCGCGCCGTATATCGTCCACACAGGTCAGGCTCGTCAATCTGCACGCTGACGGATTCGCCGACGCGATTGTCCGATTCATTCAGCTCGATGACCGGCATCTTCAATTCAGCACCCGTCGCCACGGACAATTCGCGGGCGATACCGATGTAACCCAGGCAGTCGCCCCGGTTGCTCGTCACCTCGACATCGATTACAGCGTCGTCACCGCGATATTCTATCCCCTCACAGGGCAGGCCCAAATCGCTTAGAATCTCTGCGATTTGCTCGGCAGAACGGTCAATCGCGATGTAATCTTTCAGCCAATCCAGCGAAATCTTCATATCGAAGGCACCATAAAAAAGAACAAAGCTCAAATCTCGGCGATAGCTTAACCCTGAGCCGCGGCGATGTCAACGATTTTGCCTGCCGCCCCGGGATGTGCGGCCTGGCGGGCATCCTGGGGCGGGGTTCCAATGAGCCGAAATTAGTCGCACGCTGCCTCCGCATTTTGCAGCCTCGAATTTTTGCGTTTTCGTCTTGCCGGCTTTCGATTATAATCAGAGTGAACGAAAGAGCTTGGCCTGCGGCATAGATGCTTGGGACAGAGTTTAATGGACGATATCGAGCAACTTAAACAACTGATCAGTTCGGGCTATTGTTGTATATCGATCGCGACGTATGAGGAACGGTACGCACTGGAAATCATACGCCAGGTGGTCCTCGATCAGAACAGCAATATGCTGATCTGGTCCGTCGCCGACGGCGTCCGGGAGGGCCTGATGACCGACAGCCCTTTCATAGCGGATACGGAGACACCCTCTGCCGGCCTTCACCGCCTCGCCGACGCCAAGGAAGGTTCGATTTGTGTGACCCTGGACCTGGCTGAGCATCTCAGAAGCGGTCAGGTGTTGCGAATCCTGCGAGAGATGATTGACCGTTTTGAGGAAAACGGCAACACACTCGTGATGATTGACTGCACCGATAAACTGCCCGAGGCCGTCCGGTCCTATGCCAGGCCCTTTGAGATTTCCTTCCCTGATGAAAAGGAGCTGCACGAGATCATCCGAAGGACGTTGCGGCGGTTCCATCGCAAGGCCCCCATCGAAGTCGGCCTTACGCAGAGGGGCCTCAATGCCATTGTCCGGAACCTCCGCGGCCTGACGCGCCGCCAGGCCGAACGCATCATCATTGACGCGGTTGCCCAGGACAAATGCTTTACGGATGACGACATCAACATCGTCATTGCGAGCAAGCGAAGGATGATTCAGCGTGGCGGTCTGCTTGAGTATATCCGGACCCCGCTGGACCTGAGCGAAATCGGCGGGATGAGGCGTTTGAAGCAATGGCTCGAAAAACGCAAAGATGCTTTCAGCTCCAAGGCGGAGAATTTCGGCCTGAGCGCGGCCAAGGGCGTGCTGATGCTCGGCGTTCAGGGCGCCGGCAAGAGCCTGTGCGCCAAGGCCATAGCCACGGCTTGGCATCAGCCGCTGCTGCGGATGGACCCGGGCGCCCTGTACGCCAGCTACATTGGGGAGTCCGAGCGAAATCTTCGCGATGCACTCCAGCAGACCGAGGCGATGGCCCCGGTCGTTTTGTGGATCGACGAAATCGAAAAAGGCTTTGCCTCCGCCGCCAGTCAAAGTACCGACGGCGGCTTATCCAAAAGAATGTTCGGCACGCTGCTGACCTGGTTGCAGGAGCGCGAAGCGCCGGTCTTCGTCGTGGCCACGGCCAATGACATTGGCGCGTTGCCGCCCGAGCTTCTGCGCAAGGGCCGCTTCGACGAAATCTTCTTCGTTGACCTGCCCAGCGAAGACGTCCGGAAGGAGATATTTGCCATTCATCTGAGAAAGCGTAAGCGAGACCCCA
>DATKWR010000902.1:0-4586 GCA_035529475.1 Sedimentisphaerales bacterium
GCGTGGATTGCCGCCGACATGCTCAGCCAGGCAGAGCACGCCGCCGACAGCAGCGCCGTCGTCGTAACAGACTCGCAGTTCCTTGCGGAAGAGACGCTCAAGGAGCTGAAAAAACAACTGACCGAATTGCCGAGAGCCAAAGAGGCCAAAGAATCTCTCAAGAAGTTCAGCGCCATCGTGGTTGTCGAGGATATGAACCGGGCGATTGAAATGGCGGACGATTTTGCCCCGGAGCACCTGGAGGTTCAATGCGGCAACCAAAGCAGAGAAATCGCCGGGAAGATAAGCAACGCCGGGGCGATTTTCATCGGCTCCTATACCCCCGTGGCCGTCGGCGATTATTGGGCCGGACCCAGCCACACCCTGCCGACCGGAATGCGGGCCAAATTTGCCAGCGCGCTGACCAGCAACGATTTCCTCAAGTCGATCAGCATTGTCGAATACGACCAGGACATGCTGGCCGCCAGCGCCGACGACATCGCCCGCCTGGCCGAGGTCGAAGGCCTCCACGCTCACGCCAGAAGTGTGAGAATCCGCCAGCAGGATTGAGTTTCGTACCCCGAATCAAATACCCCAGTTGAGTTTGTCTTTATACCACCAGTAAAACCTGCCCAAACGGCCCGCGAGCACGAAGACCAAATAGACGCCGAGAGCGTCTTTGAGAAACTCCCAAAGTGGGAGCCTCGGTATGACCACCACAACCGACCCACCCACAACAAGAAAGAACAGTACCAGCCCACAATACGGCAACAATGCAGAGCATATCGACCGGACAATCTCTATCGGATTCAAGGCGTCAAGGGCATCAAACATGATTCCTCTAAGTAACGACATCGGCAGGAAAAACATCCCATAAGCCGATAATGCCAAAAACCACAAATCGTTTCGTTTGGCTAAGACCGAATAGAGTAGGACAGGTGATAGACAGATGCCTACACAACCAATAATGATGAATGCCTGGGAAACAAAGTCACCTATGCTAATCGTATTTGGCATTGTGAAGTCCGTAGCTCGCCGACGGCCTCTTCCGCTGCTAATGACACAGTCCGCGATGTAGTAGCACACATAGCTGTAGAAGATAACACAAAGGATGATAGTAATGGGCTCGGTGATCTCAGCCGTTGCAAGTCCGAGGTGCGGCTGCAGGAAATACACTATCAGTCTGATGAGTGCGGAGATCAACAGCGGCACAATGACAAAGACCACAAGGTGAATCATGCCGGATGCGCTGATTGGATAGAGGAAGGCGTCGATCAGCCAGGGCAGCTTGCATTCATCCGCTAATGGAGGTTCCTCCTCAAGTATTTTCATTGTGATGACCTTTACACGTCCCAGTTAAGCTTTTCCTTATACCGATAGCAGAACGCTCCCAGCAGGTGAGCCACAACCATTGCCAGATAAATACTCATGCACCAAAGGATGAACAGCCCGAGGGAAGACTGCTGCGGATCCGGCAGCTTCCGGACGGTGAAAACGCCTACGGCTGCAAATGCCGCAATGACTACAATCATTGCGCAGTATGACAGGAACGTGCTGAATATTGCACGGCTCAACAAGATCGGATTAAGGCCCTGCCAGGACTCAAATACGACAACGCCCAAGAAGCTCATGGGGAAGAAGATCACCGCATAGACGACCAAGCCCCAGAAAACCGCGTCGGTTGCTCTGGTCTTTGTGTAGTAGAAAAGCGCCGGGCCCAGAAAAAACAAAAAGCAGCCACCCGTCATGAGCGCTTGCCAGAGCATCCCACCCAAGCCGGGGCTGCGACCTGTGGTTTCAGGTGCTCGAATTACTCCGGCCGCGCTCTCCCGAATGCATTCACAAAGGTACCACCACAAATACAGGACAAGAACAATTCTTACAAGCATGCCTACAGCCCACATAAACCCGAAGAACGCCAGAAACGGTAGAAACTGTTGGGAGGCTGTGCCGAGGAATCTGACTACAATCCTGAACGTCACTCGTACGACAACGACAATCCCAAGAATCATCAGGCCCGGCCTGCTGGCAGGATAGAGGAATATGTCCAAAATCCACGGCAGCTTGCGCTCGACGACGGGCTCGGGCTCCTGCAGCGCTATTGTCCCCACGGTTTTCTGCATCTGCTCAAAACGTTCCTCGGAGGCATCATCCTGCGTACCGGGCTGCATAAAAGCTTCAGCCTCCCGCGCCGGAGTCTCTGCCAAAGGTGCCGCTACGTAACTGCTGCAGTGGGGACATTCTACGAGTTTTCCTCTCGAACTTTCGGGTTCCTCAATTTCCCGGTGGCACATTGAACATGTAAAACAAACCGTGCGGACACTTTCAGCCAACGTTTCTGAACCGGCCGGGACAATAAGCGTGTTCCTGCATTTTGGGCAGATGACTTTCCTGCCGGCGTGGATTTTGGGCGTGCTGATTCTCCGGCCGCAATCGGCACAGTTGAAATCAACGATGGTCGATTCGGGCGGTACGACAAAAATCTCGCCGCACTCGGGGCACCTGCCCCGCTTACCCGTGTGCCCGTCTTCGACACCGATTTTGTGACCACACTGCTCGCAGCAAAACCGAATCACGAGTCTTCTCCCTCGTCAGTCGCGCTGTCCGCGCCCATTCCGGCGGACTCAGCAGTCCCCGATTTCTTCTCAGTTGCGCAGCAGCGTCACAGGCTGCTCTACGAAATAAGACGCCTCGGGATGGCTTTTCTTCAATGGACCTCGTCGGTCCGCGCGCCGGAAAGCGGCTTTTCACCCGGCCACTCAGGTATCCAGCTTTTCTTTTATCAGCTCCGCAGCCTTAGCGAGGGCGTCGCTGATTTTCGCCGGATTTTTTCCGCCGGCCTGGGCCATCTGGGGCCGGCCTCCGCCTCCGCCTTCTACTATGGGGGCGATTTCCCTGACGATGTCACCCGCCTTGAGGCCCTTCTTGATTAGATCGTCCGTCACGCCCGCCAGCAGCGTGGCTGTGCCATCTTGCTCGAAACCCAAAACGATTGCGGCGGATTTCGCCTTCTTCTTGAGCATATCGACCGCCTCACGCGCCTGCTCGATGGAACTCGTCGAAACCTGGCCGACAATAATGGAAGCCTCGCCGATCTTCTCACATTTCTCAAGCAGCGCTGCCGCCTCAGCCAGGGAATCGGAGCCCGATTTCCGCGCGGCCGCCTTGAGCTCTTTGGCGAGTCTTTTGTTCTCCGCCATCAACTGACTGACTCGTTCGACCAGCGATTCGGACGGGACCTTGAGCATCCCGGAAAGCTCATCGACAACGTCACCGGCCCTCTCCAGATAGGCATTAAGCGCCGGGCCGGTCAACGCCGTGATTCTGCGGACTCCGGCCGAGATGCTTTCTTCTTTGGTGATCTTGAAGCCGCCGATAACGCCGAGCCTGTCCACGTGCGTGCCGCCGCAAAACTCCCGGCTGAAGGCTTGGCCGATATGGCTCTGGTCCTCGGCGCCGAGGGCCACAACGCGAACTTCGTCCCCATACTTCTCGCCGAACAGGGCCATGGCGCCAAGCTTCTGGGCCTGCTCTCTGGGCATGACCGTCCACGTCACCGGCTCGTCGCCGGCGATTTTTCCCCTCACCAGGTCCTCCACTTGCTCGATATGCTCGGCGGTTGGCGCCTTGGGATAGGTAAAGTCGAATCGCAAATAATCCGGCCCGACAAAACTGCCCTGCTGGGCGACGGACTTGCCTAAGACCTCTTGCAGCGCCCATTGCAGCAGATGGGTCGCGGTATGATTCTTCTTGGTAGCAGCCCGGTCCCTGCTGACAATGGCCTCCACATTTTGGCCGGCGCTTAACACTCCTTCGCAGAGCCGGCCCTGATGAATGATGCAGTTGGCGATTTTCGTCGTGCTCTCGACAATGAACGTAGCACGGGCATCCTGCCCGTCAGTAGCATGGGCGTCCCGCCCATGAGTATCAGGGGCATCTTGCCCCTGGGTGGTTTTCTGCAGACCCACCCATGGCCAGTCGTAAAGGCCCGCGCGCTCGGGGTTGGAAATCACATACTCTATCGCATGGCGAAAGTCCTCCTCATCACGGATGAGGTGGTCGTAATACTCCTCTTGCCAGAACAGTCCGCTGCGCTCGAGCGCTTTGTTGGCCTGCTTGGCCGTAAAGGACTTCCACGAATGGAGAATCTCGGGCAGTTCATGTCTTCCAAGAGGCCGAACGACAACATGTACATGGTTGGGCATTATCGCCCAGCCGATCAACTCATAGTGGTTTCCGTGGAAATGCTGCAAGGCGTCTTGCACAATTCGGGCGATTCTCTCATCTTTCAGGTAACAAGCGCCTTGTCCGTTGTTGAGAATAGAGTCTATCCTCGTGGAATAGAGTTGTTGCAACTCCATACGCTCGTGCCAAGTCAAGCTCCTGTTCTGCGCTTTTGCTCGCTGTTCGATTTCCTCTCGTTCTCGTTTCCAGGACTCCACGACGGTTGCAGGTAGAGAGTCGGCCAAGCGGAATGTCACGGCATAGGTGGCACCGGGCTGGGTCCAATGGGGCAGCTTGGCTCCGTGCCGCTTTGTGATCGGCAACTGCTCCACGGGCAAGATGCCCGTGGTACTCACGGCCGGGACGGCCGTGCTACAAGCCTC
>DATKWR010000903.1:0-3072 GCA_035529475.1 Sedimentisphaerales bacterium
GAACAGCAGGCAAACCAGCTTCGTCCAGGCCCATGCGTTGACTTTGCGTATGAGAGGATCCCGGCGATTGAGCCGGTAGCAGCTCACAATGTCCCAACGCTCCATCAAGGGCAGCAAAGGCGGCATCTCATTCATATCGAATTGGCCATCGCCGTCGGTGTAGAAAACCAGATCTTTCGTTGCCGCTGCGAAGCCGGATTGCAGCGCCGCTCCATATCCAAGATTGCGCTCGTGATGCACGACTTTGACCCGGTTGTCCCGGCCGGCGATCTCGTCGGCGATTCGCCCGGTGTCGTCCGAGCTGCCATCGTCCACGATGACGATCTCAAAATCGGCGTCAAGCTTCTCCATGACCCGCAGTGCGTTTTCGACGGTCCGGCCAACATTTCCCTGCTCATTGTAACAGGGAAAAAAAACACTGACGGAAACCATTACCACCTCTTGCTCGCGGACAACCGGCCCAGCTCATCCAAACATTCATTTTCCTTCGCGCCGTAACGGTCCGCAACTTCAGTATTGCCCCTCGCTCGCGCGACGGTCTTCAAATGGAAACAGGCCAGCCTCGCCGCCTCCATTCGGAGGCGATAGCCGTCCTGCCGCACCCAGAGGTCTTTGTTCTCCGTGAATTCCTGCATGTAGCCTTCGCAGAATTTGTCAACCTCGGGTTTTAAGTCGAGATACTTCGCACCGAAAGCCATGATCTCCAGCATGGGCGTTGGAGACGGCTCCAGTTTGAAGGCCTCGAGAGCAAAATCATACCCCTTTTTTCTATCGGCCAATTCCGGAAGATACAAATAGTACGTGTGAGCCAGGATGAGGTTTCTGTGAAAGTCGTCCGGGTAGATAGTCTGGCCGGTAAATATGCCCTCGAAAAGCTCCTTGCCCCGCGGCGTTCTTATATCGACGAACAGCTTCTGCTCGCGGTTGAGGAAAACGAGCCTCCAATTGGGATTGTATTCGAGCCCTTTGATGGCGTGGTAGGAGGTCTTCTGATCCGAATCGCCAAAGACCACCGCCGGCATCATGACGACCCAAATATCATACTTTCTCATCTGCTCATCCATCCACTGACCGATTTGGGCGTAATCGGAAGCGGTCAGCGTCTGGCCTCGGGCTTCGGCGATCTGGAGCTTCTGGTAGGTCATCTGGCCGCCGGCCATGATGTGCGACCAGAGGTCAAAAGTGCCGACGTTGTAGGCCGCCTGGGCCCTGCCGTCCATGAACAACTGCAAAGGGGTTCTTCCCGTATTCGGGTCGGGTTCCTGGCCCCAGGCGATGAATCCGCCCTCGGTCCAGTAGTTGAACATCTTGCCCGAGAACTTATTGTCCTTGATGAATTTCATGGTGTAGAACGGCTTGGCGTCCGAGGCCGTCATTCGTATGAAAACCGAATTGAGGTTGGGATCGGAAGGCCAGGCATCGAGATAGACGTGCTTGAACTTGACGCCCCAGGCCGTGCCCAAAGACAAAACCGTCACCGCGCCGGCGATTGTGCAGAACCATTGCACGCCGGCGGGCATGGGAGATGCCGTCAGACGATCCCGCGTGTGAAAGTTCCTCGATGCGGAAAACATCTGGATCATCTGATCGAACAGCATCGCCACGACCGGGCAGGCGGCAATGGCCGCGATCGGAATAAACCGGCGGGACCGGACCGCCATATAAATCGTCAGGGCCGCGACGACCATCATCCCCAAATCGACCCTGGGCGGTTGATAGGCTTGGTCCGCCGGCGGCTTTTCAGCCTTTTTCACCGCCTGGTCGATCGCGCTTTTCAAGAAGGGAATTCCAAGCCAAACCAGGGCGGCCAGGACGTTGATCGCATAGAGACCGTCGAACAGGTGCTCGTAGCTGACCCCGAGGTTCCGTTCGTAGATGGGACGCGAGAGGCGCTGCAGGCCAAAGAGCTGCCCCAGGTCCCAGAGGGGCTCAAACTTGAACGGATTGAAGATCACAAGCATCAGCAGCAGCGAGACCACCCCCGCGGCGGCAACGAAGCCGATATTCCTACGCTCGTATTTGACCGTCTTTGACGTAAGCGAAGTTAGAATGTGTAATACAACGTAACTGGGTATGATGACGAAAGGATAGAAATATCTGCCGGCGTAGCCAGCCTGCCCCTCCCCGGACCATACCGCCAATAAGCTTAACGGGATGGCGAGGTGAATCACGTGCACGTTCTTATAGATGCTCAGCAGCAGAACAAGCGCAAAGATCGCACAGATAAAGTAGCTACCCGGATCGAGCCAGAGAAATGAGAAACTGGTAAAGACCACCCAGAAACCAAGGATGCACGCGGCGACGCGGAAGATTTTCGATAGAAGCTCGAAAAGCCTTCTCTGCGCCTCAAGCTCGTTCCTCGGCGCCTTGAGCAGCCTGGGCATCAGGAATCGGGAGAACACCCAGAGCACAAGCATGCCTATGCTCAGCATGTACAGCACCAGGAACGGGAATCCCGTGCCGACCCGGTTCTGCCAATCGAAGGCCGACTGCCATTCGTGAATGTCACGCCAGCGCTGGGCGTGCTTGCTGACGCTGATGACGAACGTATGCGTCAGATTCGTCAGGTGAAAAGGATTGAACACAACCGCCGCGAAGAAAGCCGTCAAATAAGCTGCAATCGCATGAACCACTCCCTTCCAGCCGATGGAAACAAGGTTCCTCTTGGAGAATATCAAGACAAAATCCAGAACGATCAACAGCACGGAAAACAAAAACGTGGACCCTGTAAGGCCGGCTCGGGAAAGAACAACATATAAGAACGGCCACGCGGTGACATTATACAAAATCGCTGTCCATTTCCTGTTGAAGTTGGTTAGAAAGTGCAAACCTATAAACGGAATGAGCACAATGAAGACGTAAACATACCCGCCGTGGACGTTGCACCAGAAAACCGTCACCGGGACAATCAGCCAGATATACAGGATGTTCCGATAGGTCGCCAGGGCCAGAACGAGCAAAAAGACGGCAACGAGCAGATTCGAGAAGCCCGCCGGCCGGATGTCGATGTACGACCGCCCGGCGAACAGGGCAAAACACGCAACGACGGCACACAGCGCGGGATTCGCTCCC
>DATKWR010000904.1:0-4499 GCA_035529475.1 Sedimentisphaerales bacterium
GATGCACCGCTTGATTCCTTCGACGTACCCGCCGTTATGTATCTCGACCGGCAGGCCCTTGCGCTGGCCGAACAGCAGGGCCGGATTGCCGTGCAGGTGGCGGCGTCGCTCGAAGCCCAGACCGCGACCAGCCGGAACCTCAAATCCGTTTCACCTGCGACGCTGAGGGACTGGCTTGACGAAAAGACCATCAATTCGGTCCAGTTCGCCTATCGATACGAAACCGCCAATCCGTCGCTTGAGCTGACAATCCGCCGTCTGCCGACAACGATACGGGCGGAGATCTTCGCCGGCCTGGTCGTTCGAACGACCGCTGCGGACTATACCTACCGGTTGCGCTACAACATAACCGGCTCGCCCGTGGATCACCTGAGCTTCCGGCTGCCGAGCCGGTACGCGAGACTTGTCAGCGTCGAGTCTCAGGCGATGCGAAGCGTCACGCAATCCGGCTTGTCGGACGAGTCCGATGCCCGAACACGATGGACCGTGGCCCTGGTGAACGAGGTCACCGGCATCGTGGATATCGTGGTGAACTTCGCCCTGCCGATTGACCCGTCCACCGGCGCACTTGCGATCGCGCCGCTCGAGGTTGAAACAGCCGCGGAATATCGCGCGGTCGTCGCCGTACAGAATATGTCACGGCACGAAATCGCCGTCAAGGACAGCACAAACCTCTCCGACCTGGCGGCGAGCGAGCAGCAGAAACTAATGCCTGCCCGGATGAGAGAGTCGCTTCAGTACGTCCTGGAGTCGTTTGAGCAAGACTGGTCGCTGAATCTCGAATTGACGCAGCGCCAAACGGCCACGCGGATTCAGGCGGTGGCGGATCTGCTGGAGGTCACGACCGTCATTGACCGCAGCGGCCGATGCCGCTACGAAGCAAAAGTAGCGCTGCAGAATCGCAGCGAACAATTCCTGCGCGTCCGGATACCGCGAGGTCTGCGCCTGTGGAGCGCCAGCGTGGCCGGCCAGCCGGTCAAGCCGGTTATGGCGGAGGATTCCCCCGGGCCAGGTCCCGGGGGCGCCGGGCCCGAAGCGGACGTCCTGATACCGCTGGTGAAGACTTCGCCGGGCGGTCTTCCGTACGACGTGTATTTTTACCTCGCGGACGATCAGGCCCGACCACTGGTGACTCCGCTGAACGGGCTGACCAAGCTCGAACCGCCGAGTATATCGATCGTGGGAATTCCCGTCACGCAGACGACGTGGTCGCTGCGCTTGCCCGGCGGGTATCGCTACATGCGGCCGGGCGGCAATATGTCACCGGTGGCCGGCACGGTGGAGGTGCTGAGCCTGGGCATCGAAGCAAAGCTCGAACAGCTCAAAAGACTCGAAAGAACGTACCGCGACGTCGCCGGCTCGTCCGTTCGCACCGAGCAAATCGCCAGGTCGAACTGGGAAGTATTCAACAAGAAACTTGCCGCTGATATCGGCCAGGCGCAGTCGTATCTGGCCTCCCGGCGCGGTCGGGTCGGCGACGAAGACTACAAACGTCTCAGGACAAAGCTCGAGACGCAGAAACAGCAGCAGGCCGGACTGCTGGGCAGCAACACACTTTTTGTCGAGAAACAGCAGGAACAGGCCCGCCAGGACTTGAATGCGTATCTCAACGTCGATGCCTCAAATGTCGGAGTGGCGGAGATCGTCCGGAACGAGGCCCTGCTGGAAAAACCCGAATTTCTCACCAGGAACGAACAGCAGCAGATTGCCCGGCTCCAGCAGGAGCTGGCCGTATCGCAGGAGCAGTTGGAGCTGCTTGGCCGCCAGAGAGAGGGATTCGCCGGAGCAGAGAAAGCACTGAAGCAGGACGCAGCGACAACGGCCGGCACGAAAGCTGAAGAACTCATAGCCAAATTGGGCGACAAAGAGCTGCAAATGGGCCGGACGCTGGACGAGCTGGCGCGCGAGACGGCTGCCCAAATCGACCAGAAGCAGGCTCAGATCAAAGGGCAGTTGGAGGAGTTGAAGGACAATCGGTTGGCCAGACATTTCCAGGCCGGTTCGGGCAAAATGGTGGCGCCTCCCGCCCCAACTCAGCCGCAAGGCCAGCCACAAACCCGGCAAACGGTCGCCGGGGATCAGTATTCCGTCCAGTATGAATACGATAGCGCCAGCGGACGAGCTCGTCCCCAGGGGCAGGTGAGCGTGGCAGGTCCGGGACTCGCGGCGGAGGCCGAAGAAGCGAGGGAGCTCGGCGTGCCCGTCGATCAGGCTTACGCACCCGGGTCGGCCTTGGCAGATACGCAACTTTATACGGCCAGGGGCACCTACTCGCTGCCGGTGACTTTGCCGCAAGGCGAGGTTCGGCTCGATTTCGCCCGGCCTTCCGGCCAAGCGCAATTGACGCTCTGGGCGGTGCCGCTAAGCACGATCCGCAAGCTCTATGGAACCGCCGCCATACTTGCAGTGCTGTTGGCGGTGCTGGCCCTGGCCAGGACATGGCCAAGACCGCAGAGCAGGCAACCGGCTTCGGCGAAGCGCATCATCGGCTACGGTCTGCTGCTGATAGCTCTGAGTCTGGTGTTGGGTCTGTTGGGCCTGTTTGCCAGCCTTCTCGTCATTGTGCTGTGCGAGGCCAGGCGCGGCGCGTTTGTCGGCCCCGAGCCAGGCACGCAGGCGGCAGGCACATAACGAAATCCGACACTTGGTCTGCTCATTGGGTTCGCCAGCCGGCAGCTTCGATGCGCTTGAATTCTGCCTCGATGTCGCTGCCTTGGTAGAACGACAGCCAGCCGTGAAGATGCGCCGTTTGGCCCGGCTCCAGGTCGGAGAATTTCGGGTCCGAGTGAAAGCAGGGGCAATTCGGGTTGCCCCAGGGGCGGTGACAGCCCTCCCAGGCGGTGATGATCCAGCGTTTGCCATCACTCGAGCGGCAGGCCGTATATGGGTTGGTCAGGACTTTGTTGTCGTTGGTCTGCTGCTCGAAGCCAGCGGCTATTTTGGTCATCACGCAGTTTTGTACTCGCAAATCGCTTAGACGCTGCTTTGTTCCGTTCCGCAGCCACATCTCCATAAGCACCGCCTCTTTCGTCGGCCTGACCTTTACGCCGAACGCGATGCCGTTGGGAAGCTCCCGCTCGACGTCCAAAGTGCCGTCGGCCCGGCGTTTCCATTCCAACTTCGGCAAGGTGACACCCTCTTTGCTCCAGACCGTATCGATGTGCGTGTGCGCCAGGTAGGTCAGGCCCAGATTCGACCAAATCGCTTCGGGGACATCCACCACGACGTAGCTGTTGCGGTCTCAGGGAGCAAAGACGCTGAACTTCGTCTCCCGCTGCGGATCGATCGCGCCCTCCAGAAAGCCGATTCGCGGATGCCGGCCGCCCGGATAGGGCAGCACAAACAGCGCCGAGCCATTGTTCGGCTCGGGCCGATTGTCCCGCCGAATACCGAGCTTCTTCATCGCGGCAGAAATCTCGCTATTCGCCAAACCCGTCGACGCAGTTATTTCATCATTTGTGAAGCGATGGTACCACACCATATTCTCAAGCCAGTACTTCAGCTCGTTATCACTGCCCGGCCTGCGAAAGTTGCCCGCCTGAGCTTCCTTTTCGACAGCAATCCCGGCGGGCACCGCAACGCCGAACATCAGAACGGCAACCTTCAATATCAGGTTGAACAACGCCGAGTGATACCTTTTGTTGTGTCTCTCGCTCATAGTGCTATTCCCTTGTCCTTTTGAGCAGCCAAGCCATGTTTTGGCCCAGTGTCTCCATAGTTTTCAAGCCTTCTTCGTCCTGCTCGACGTCGCCTTTGGCTCGTCCGATTCCCACGTTCCAGTACGACGACCCGGGTACAATCATCTGGCCGATCAGGAAGAAGTGGTTCATCGAATCGAAGGCGTGGATCGCCCCTGCTCTTCGCACGGCGACAACCGCTGCCCCGACTTTACGCCTGAGCATATCCGAATTGGCCCTGGCGACATAGCCCGCCCGGTCAATCAAGGCCTTCATCTCGGAGGTGACATCCGCGAAATACGTCGGCGAGCCCAAGATAATGCCGTCGGCCTCTAACATCTTCTCGATGCACTCATTGGCAACGTCGTTGGTGACCGCGCATCGTTTATCCTGATTCTTGAAGCATCTTCCGCAGGCGACGCATCCCTTGACGGTCTTACCGGCTAATTGAACCAGCTCCGTTTCGATACCTTCGGCTTCGAGTTGCGAAAACACTCTTCTGATTAAGATGGCGGTATTGCCGTCCCTGCGGGCACTTCCGTTAAAAGCTATGACTTTCATTCTGTTCTCCCAACTGTACCTGCTGTCCTCATTGTTCGAGCGCAAAACGCGCCGCCGATTCCGCGTGAATTCGTGTCGTATCGAACGCGGGGACCTGAACGTCACCCTGGTTAACCAGCAAATAGATTTCCGTACAACCCAAAACGATTCCTCCTGCCCCTCCTGCAATGAGATTCCGGATAATCCTGCAAAACTCCTCTTTTGAAGACGGCTTCACTTGGCCGACGCAGAGTTCACTATAAATGATTCGATTCACAATCT
>DATKWR010000905.1:0-2901 GCA_035529475.1 Sedimentisphaerales bacterium
AGGAAACCATGCGCATGGCAGCTGCCATAACTCCCAATGCAAGAGAGGGTTGGCTCACCTTGCTTCCGGGAGAGTGTTTGTTGGTGGCTATCGATGCAAGTGATGAGTTTAAGGCTCCGGGCGAATACCGTGTGGCAGTAACTTATTACCGAAGCCACATACTGTTAAATCCTCGGGAAGGTAAACCTTATTATAGCAACCAATCTACGTGGACCTCAAGGGAGGTTGGCATAGTTATATCGAACGCTCCCAAACCAGACATTCCTAAAGAAGACCAAGCGAAGGACCAATAATAATATAGGTGCCGTTGGCGGTCATTTTGTTCTCCCATCGGCGGGGTCGGGAATTCTGGGCCCGCAATGTTGAGCGGATAAGGGGTCAGGAGCGTTTTTGCGTATCGGTTTGTATCATGGTATGTGTTTCACCAACAGTGCTGAAGGCCTGTCCGCCGGGCTCCGGCGGTCGCTATGATCGGGATGGACGTAGCTTCCAGACTGCTGTGGAGGCAACCGACTCGAGACAGGAGCCTGTCGACTATATGCCAGCAAAAACAAGGTGACGGCGAAAGAACATTGTCGTCGTAGCGGGAACTAAACGGGGTCAGCCCTTATGAAATAAGTTTTCCGGGGGGACAGTCACCCCTTATTTGCTTTAGGGACTGAAACTAGGGACAGTCACCTATTCTGAAACTAGGTGAAACTAGGGACAGCCACCCTATTAATGGTTGCAGAAAACGGTGACTGTCCCTAATAAACCTCCTAATAAACCTATATCCGAACCGGTGAGAGATTCTAAAAGGCACACGAATGAGACACAGTCCTTAAATGTGGGAGAGGAAAAATGGAAAACGAGCGAAAACAAATAGCCTGTCCGAAATGCGGCCAAGAAAACTCCGCTGATGCCCAAATCTGCAACGCCTGCGGCGGTGCGTTGCGAGACGTAAGGGTTGAAGTCAAGATCAACAGAGAGGCAATAGTATCGTTTGTCTGCGCCCTTTTTACTTTGGTGTGCTTTGTGCCGGGTTTAATTGCGCTGATCGACTGGCGAGTGCTGGACCCACGGTCTGAGGTGGTACAAAACGTAGCTTGCGTAAGTATCGCGGCCGGGGGCGTCGCCATGCTCCTCGGAATCCTTGCCTTATGTCGGATCGGATCGAGCGGCGGCCGTCAGACCGGCTACGGTTTCGCGGCAATCGGTACGGCCATTCCTCCGATCTTGATCTTCGTGCTTGCCTGGTTCAACGTCGGCGGCCGCTGGAGAGCTGCCATTCCTTACCGAATGGTCTGCGGCACGAACCTCTCCGGGCTCGGCAAGGCCATGCTGATCTACAGCAACGACTATGATGACAAGTTTCCGCGGGCCGGCGGAAAGAGCAGTGTTTGGGCTGCCAACACACCCAACTGGCAGGCGACGAATCGTTTTGAAGCCTTCAAACTGAATCCCGATGGCAGTGGCGGTCAGGCGAGCATCTCGGCCAGCCTTTATCTTCTGGTCAAGTACGCGGGGGTCCAGCCAAAAGCATTTCTCTGCAAAGCCAATTGGGGAGTAAAGGAGTTCAAACCGAGTCGATACGGTGCACGCAGTAGAGACCTGAATGATCTGTGGGATTTTGGCCCTGAGCCGTGGAGGCATTACAGCTTCGCTTACCACAATCCTTATGGGCCATACGCGCTGACAACGGCCTCCGAACCTGGTTTGGCTGTGGCGGCCGACCGAAATCCGTGGATGGCCTCGGCGTTTGTCAAGGCCAGGGATTTTGGCAAATTCAACCCGAATGGCAACAGAGAAGCGACAAAGGCAGGCAACGCCGTAGCCCACAAGTACGATGGCCAGAACGTTCTGTTTTTGGACAACCACGTGAATTTCGAGCGGAATTCCTTTTGCGGCATAAATGACGACAACATCTACACCTCATGGGATGGCCAGGACATACGACGGGGCGTCCCGCCGAAACTCGGCAGCCAGCCGGCGGACCGACTGGATTCGCTGTTAGTCAGCGATCCGCCCGCGCCACGATAGGATTGATAAGCGATGAACGGCTCGCCTTTCGTGGCTGAAGGCTACGGCTTATCGGCAACAACGGGGGCGGAGTTCTCAGGACCCGCCATGCCTGGCGGCAATTCCATGATCCGGATATTGCGGAAATGGATCTCGGCGCCCTCGGATTCGAGGCAGATGTAGCCCTTCTTGATGGACGCCTTGCTGATGCCGTTGACGAACTTGCCGTTGATCGCCAGCTTGATCGTGCCATCGACCGCGACGACATCGTAGGTGTTCCACTGGCCCTTGCCCTTGCAGCGGAGCTCGACCGACTTGCTGCGGCTGCCGCGCGGATTGTCCGGCGTCGTTTCCAAACCGCCTGCGCCAAAGAGCTCGCCGCTTACGTAGCCGATGTCGCGCGGCTTGCCGTCCTTGTCCCTGTTCAGGTTTGGCCATTCGAGCTCCAGCATCTGGACCTCGACGCCACGCGGGAGGCGCTTGCCCTCGGGCACCGTGCCGTCAGCCCAGAGGAACGTGCCGGAATTGCCGCCGGCCTCCATGTGTCTCCATTCGATGTGCAGGATGAAGTTCTCGTATTGCTTGTCGCTGCGCATGACCCCGATAGGATGCCCGCTGCAGACCAAAAGGCCCTCCCGCACGGTCCAGGTGTCTTTGTCGGTGTTGACATTGACCCAGCCTGAGAGGTCTTTGCCGTTGAAGAGCTCGCGAAATTGCGGAACTTCCGCCGCCGGCGCCAGTGAGCCCAAAGATAACAGCAGGACGCTTAGACAAGAAATGCAGAGCTTTTGAGTTTTCATTACTGGTTTATCCTCCATAGTTTTGACTTTTCATTCTTGAGTTCTGAGCTATCGTCAATCAAGGGCGGGACGCCCTCGCCACGGCGAATACTTTTGTCAGAGT
>DATKWR010000906.1:0-14070 GCA_035529475.1 Sedimentisphaerales bacterium
CTGACGTTAAAGTAGTCCTGGGGCTCGAAGCCGAACGCTCCGGCGATGAGGCTGCTGGGGAAGCTCTGGCACTTGTTGCGATAGTCGCGGACGTTGCCGTTGAAGAACCGCCGGGCCGCCTGGATGCGGTCCTCGGTGTTGACCAGCTCGGCCTGGAGCTTGAGGAAATGCTGGTCCGCCTTGAGCTGCGGGTAGTTCTCCACGACGGCTAAAAGCCGCTGCAGCGCACCGACTAATTGGTTTTCGTCCACGGCCTGCTCGTGCGGCTTGCCCTGGCTGGCCATGCACTGGGCGCGCAATTGAGTGACACGCTCGAAGACGTCCTTCTCGTGGGCCGCATAGCCCTTGACGGTGGCCACGAGGTTGGGAATCAGGTCGTAGCGGCGCTTCAGCTCCGTGTCGATGTTGCTCCAGGCGTCGCGAATGTGGTTTCGCAAAGCCACGAGGGTATTGTACGTCAGCACGACGTAAAGGATCGGCAGCAAAAAAATAACCGCGAGAAATATCAACACCGGCGCCATAGTCACCTCCGTGAGAATAAATAGTCCGGCAGCAGCGACCTGACCGTGACGAGCCGATTCAGGTTCGGCTCGATGCCCTCGGGCGACAGGCGCGAGCCGAACGAGATAGCCATCGCGCTGCCTTCGATTTCGATGGCCAGGTCCATGTTCGACAGAAGATACTCGATCGTGCGGGCGTTGCACACATCGTACGCGAATTTCTTGTCCGCCGAGCGGACGCAGAACGTGCGGCTGAACTCGTGCGACTCGAAATCGATGTCGTCGTACCCCACGGCCTGGGCAATTTTCGAGAAGAAGCCCTCCGGCCCAATGACCAGCTCCGGGAAGGACGCCGGCAGGTGCAGGATAAAGAACGAGATGTAGTGGTGGTGGGTATTCTTGCCCGAGCCGGTTCTGTAATGGAAGTCGAACAGGATGACCTCGTGCCCCTGGTAGTTGCCGGAGAGGACATTGAACGCGTAGCGCTGCGAGCCGACCCGCAGCTTGTCCAAGAACTGATACCGTCGGGCCAGGACGCGGTCCTTGTGAGGGGCAAAGTGCAGGCTGAGTTTCGCCGCCACCGCGGCCATCGCCTCCCGGCGTTTGAGTGAACTGATATACCCCAACACCGCCACAACGGCAGCGATCGCAATAAAGCCGACGATAACCAGAGGTTCCACTGTCTCAGCCTCTCACGTGTCCCAATATCGCGCACAAACCCCGGCAACGATACGAACCGGCGCGATTATACCGCATCCGTCAGCGGCCCACAACCCAATCGACCCAGAGGGCAGAATTCAGAAGACGGGATACAGGATACAGCCGACTCCAGACGCTCCACGCACGACGCAGTGCGAGTTGCGTTTCACGCATCGAGGATGTCGATGGTGTCGGGGTGGAGGCGTTGGAGGTCGGGCAGTTGGTTCCGGCCAAGCCGGGCGTCGATCACGATTGAATTGTCGGCGTAGCGCTCGTTAAGAATCTGGCCGTGCGCGCGGAGGAAGCTCTGGACCTTGCCGTTCGACTGACTGCTGACCACGCGCAGCAGAAGGTCGTTGCCTCTGTACCGGGTTGTGACGGCATTGGCTAAGTTTTCGATGCCGAAGCCCGTCCTGGCTGAGACCGAGACCGCATCGGGAAAGAGTATCTCGACCATCTCCAGATCGCCGATGTTCCTGACGACATCGACTTTGTTGAGCGCGGTCAGGATGGGCTTTTCGCCGCAGCCGATCTCCGCCAGCACGTGTTTCACCGAGTCGATTTGCTTGAGCACGTCGGGATTGGCGACATCGACGACGTGGATGAGCAGATCGGCGTTGACGGCCTCTTCGAGCGTGGCCTTGAACGAGGCGACGAGCTGATGCGGCAGGTCTTTGACGAAGCCGACCGTGTCGCTGACGAGCACTTCGGCGCCTTTGGCCGGCGACCAGCGGCGAGTGCGCGTGTCCAGCGTGGCGAAGAGACGGTCCTCGACCAGGACGTCGGCGTCGGTCAGCGCGTTGAGCAGTGTGCTCTTGCCGGCGTTGGTATAGCCGACGATGCAGATTTTGAACAGGCCCTTGCGGCCGTCGATCTCGCGAATCCGGCGGCGGTCGATATTTTCAAGCTCGCGCTTGAGCTCGATGATGCGCTTGCTGACGAGACGGCGGTCGATTTCGAGTTGCTGTTCGCCCGTGCCGCGCGTGCCGATGCCGCCAACCGCTCCGGCGGCGGTGGCTCCGCCGGCGCCCGCGAGCGTGTCCAAGTGCGACCACATGCGGGTCAGCCGAGGGTAGGTGTATTCGAGCTGGGCCAACTCGACCTGGAGCTTGGCCTGTTTGGTCTTGGCGCGGGTGGCGAAAATGTCGAGGATCAGCTCGCTGCGGTCGAGAACTTTGACGGCGGCGATTTCTTCCAACTCGCGAATCTGGGCGGGCGAGAGGTCGTTATCGAAAATGATCACGTCGGCTTTGAAGTGCTTGGCGCGGTCGGCGAGCTGCTCGGCCTTGCCCTTGCCGACGTATGTGGAAGGATTGATGCGGCGGATTTTCTGCTGGAACCGGTCCACGACGACGGCCCCTGCGCTCTCGGCCAGCGCCGTCAGCTCGGCCAGATCATCGCCGCCGGCGCGGCCGCGGAGGGTCGCGCCAACCAGAATGGCCCGTTCTTTTTTGACTGTCAGTGTCTGACGCAATTTCTCCAACGAAATCGGACCTCCAAAATATCCCTGATGCGGCAGGAGAACGCTATTCTATTTTAACATATCGGCGGGCATTGCTCAAGCAACCCCAAAAAATCGGCAAAAACACGCGTTCCCGGCCGACGAACGGCGATGTTATCGGACAAAAGCTGTATTTCTCGGCCAAAATCGGCGGCAAATTTTTTTTTCCGGGCTTGAAAAACGATTCAGGGTTGGCTATAGTAATGCAATCGGTGGTTTTTGACGAATTGAAGATAAGGTAAATTTTGTGTCAGTGCTTGCCAGTCGCAAGCAGAAGAAAGGTAATCGTGGTATGTTGAAAGTGAAGTCGCGGGCGGGCGAATCGGTCCAGCAGATGATCAGACGCTTCAAGAAGCTTTGTGAGAAGGAAGGTCTCATCAGGGATATGAAGCGGACGGCCTACTATGAGAAGCCGTCAGAGAAAAACCGCCGGCGGATGCGCAAAGCACAGCGAAACGTAGTACGCTACTAAAAACTTGTTATTCCCGGCTTTTTCACACGCACCTTATCCGAGCAGGCCCCAAAAAACCTGTTCGGCTTTTCTTTTTGATTCGGCGTTGCTTGGCCAGTGCATGGCCGGACGTGCACTGTAGTCAAAAAGTAATCCGCATCTTCCTGTCTGCTCATGGTCGCTCTGCCTGTGCAGCTCGCGGATCGTTCGCAGATACACGTATGTTTTTCTCATGCCCGTTTCCATTTCTATTGAGAAATGAAGAACATCGAGCGTCTTTGATTCTTCAATATCATTTGCTTTTTGAATCGTCTGGAGATTTTTCAGAATCGTTTCTTCATCTCTTCATCGAGGTTTAAGTTATTTGCTACGACGCTCAAAAAAGTCCCGCCTACCGACGATGCCTTTGAATACGCAAAATCGCACGCCCCTGCAGGCTGGCCGGCGAATTAATCCACCGCAGTGTTTATCGCATCGATCTGAAATAGTTGATTGGATTCAAATTGTAATTTCATGAGTCACCTTAAACTCTGCCTCGCTGGCAGAGTCGCACGGTTCAGGCATTTGGACGCAGATAAACTTTCTATTTCCACGATCTTTGGCATTCAACTGCATAACCGTGTATGAGGCCCCCAGAACTTTGATAAAAAAATTCGGACTTTTTCAAAAAAAGTGGAAAAAAAGTGAAACAGCCGGAACGCGGCGGGCACAATATAGGAGCCAGGAGGATGGATCCGCGATTTCAGGGCTGAAATTGGCCTGTCCAGCGTATTGTCTTGCGAAAGCTGTGTAAAAATAGGCAATTTAGGGTATATAAAAAAGATTTCTGTTGGCAAAAGCAGTTTTTGGCGTATAATGGAGGATAGCCAGGTAGTTTTGCCACGGGCGCTCAAAAAGGCCTTTCGGGCAAGCGGTGATGGTGACTGAAGACGTATAGAAACCAGGAGAGATGATGAGAAGGGTGGTGTTTCTCTACCTTGTGGTGCTGGGCGGCTTTTTCCCCATCGAATTGTCGGCGGCGGTCGTGACCGAGCAGTGGGTGGCGCGGTACAACGGGCCGGGCAACGCGGACGATTGTGCCAAGGCGGTGACGGTGGATGGTTCCGGCAACGTCTATATGACCGGCTACAGCGATGGGGGCGAGAGCTTCTATGACTACGCTACGGCCAAGTACGACCCGGCGGGCAATCTGCTTTGGGTCGCGCGCTACGACGGTCCGGGCGGATACAACGATCAGGCCGTAGCGGTGGCCGTCGATGGCGAGGGCAACGTCTATGTCAGCGGGTACAGTTATGGCGCCGGGGCCGCTACCGATTACGCCACGATAAAGTACAACGCCGACGGCGTCGAGCAGTGGGTGGCGCGGTATGATGGGCCGGGCAAGGGCAGCGATGTCGTCTTTGACATGGTGCTGGATGCGTCGGGGCACGTCTATGTGACGGGCGAAAGCGACGGGGGCGATTCCCGCCGGGATTATGCGACGGTCAAATACGACCGGGACGGCAACGTGCTGTGGGTGGCCACGTACGACGGCCCCGGCCATTATCACGACAGTGCCAGGGCCATCGCGCTGGATGAAGCGGGCCACGTCTATGTGACCGGGTATTGCTACAGCGACAACGTCACGCGCGAGGACTATGCGACCGTCAAGTACGACGCGGCGGGCAACCAGCTCTGGGTGGCGCGCTACGTTGGGCCGGCCAGATCTCCGTATTCGGCATACGACGCCGCCGAGGCGATTGCCGTCGATGCGTCGGGCCACGTTTATGTCACCGGGTATAGCGACGCTCCGGGCACGAGCTACGATTATCTGACCATCGAGTACGATGCGCAGGGCACCGAGCAGTGGGTGGCGCGGTACAACGGAACCAGTAACAACCGGGATTACGCCCACGCCATAGCGCTGGATGCTTCGGGTCACGTTTATGTCACCGGGTACAGCCAGAATCTCTGGACGGGCCAGGACTATACCACGGTGAAGTACGACGGCAGCGGCAGCCAGCTCTGGGAGGCGGTCTTCGACGGCGGGGCCTACTACAACGACCGGGCCCGCGACCTCAAGCTGGACCGGAAAGGCAACGTTTATGTGACCGGGTTCCGCTATAGCTACCGCAACCAGTACGACTGCGCCACGGTGAAGTACGATGCCGCCGGCAACGAGCTGTGGGTCATGACGTATGACGGGCCGGCCGAATTGGCCAGCGGCGAGATGCCGGCATCGCCGGGCGAGACCGACAACGATTGCGATTACGCCTATGCCATGGCGCTGGACGCACGGGGCAACGTCTATATCACGGGGGGCAGCTTCGGCGACGGCTCGCGCTACGACTACGCGACCGTCAAATATTCGCAGGAAGATACGCCTGTGGGCTCCGGCGTAGAGGTGGTGGATGCCGCAAGCGGCACAACGATCACCTTCGCGAGGGTGCTGGCCGGCGGCAATACCACTGTGAACGTGACGCAGTCCATGTCCATGTCGCTGGCCGGGCTGAATATCGTGCCCGCCGGGACGCTGTACGAGATGAGCACGACTGCTGTATTCAGCGGCACGATTGACATCGCCATCCGATACGAAGACAATGGGCTGACGGCGGCGCAGGAAAGAACTCTGAAGTTGTGGTACTACGAGGATGCGACGAACAGGTGGATCGACGTTACCGCCTACGCGGATACGGCCAACAACGTCATCCGCGGCGTTTCCCCCGGTCTCTCATTCTTCGCCGTCACCGTGACGCCCTGAGCATGCCGGCGCCTCGGCCACAAAACGCCGGAGAGCTTAGCCTTCCTTGCGCAGAAACAGCCACACCCATCCGTGGCACTCGTACTCGCGAGGCAGCTTCGAGCGCAGCTCGCTCATTCGCTTGCTGACTTGGCCCATTTGCTCCTGGACCTGGGTGATCTCTTCTTTTGTTTTGACGCGCGCGGGGCCGTGGACCTTTGATATCAGCTCGCCGAACTGCTTTTGGAGGGGCTCCAGCTCCTTGCGGATTCGCTCGTGCTCGGCCTTTTGCTCGGGCGTCGGCTCCGGCAGGTTGGGCTTCTGCATAGTGTAATCACCGACGAGCAAATCGAGCCGACCGTCGTCGTTCCAGTCGGCCACGCAGATCTTCGAGCGGGTTCCCCGGCGCACCTCTTTGGGCGCATCGCGGCTGGAGGCCTTCTCGCCGGGCGGTATGAGCTGGACGGCGACAGTCAATTCGGGCGACTTGGTGTTACCGGTGTTGCGAAACAGCGAGACGCTTCCATCGTCGGCGCCGACCAGCAGGTCGAGGTCGCCATCGGCGTCCCAGTCGGCGGCGAATGGCCCGGCGCTTCTTCTGACGTTTATGGATTGGCCGCCGGCCCGAAGGTTCCTTTCCTTGCCGAAGCTGTAGGACTGCGGCGTCCCCTCGTTGGGCACCAGATAAACGCTGCCTTTGATATCGCCGATGATCAGGTCGAGGTCTCCGTCGCCGTCCCAGTCGGCCGCGTGGGCGGCTGAGGCCGTGCCCGTGATTCCAATTGGTCTTTCGGGAGTGCTTTCGAATCGCTCTCCGTGGTAGTTGACGAACGTTCCCTCCGGGGTTTGCTCGAACCTGGCGTTGCCGGCAATCAGCATCTGGACGTCGGAAAACATCGAGCTCTCCCGGATGCCGCCGCCGATGTTGATGAACTTGCCCTCTTTGTCCTTGATCATTTCCGGGGCGGCGAATGACCCGTCGGGGCCGCCTTTGAACAAGAATATCTCGCCGGGCCAGGAACCGGTGACGATGTCGCGGTGTCCGTCGCTATCAAGGTCCACAACATGCGGACCGAAGCCGATGCATCAGCCGCTCGGCACGCGGCCATCCTCTTTGCCTTCTTTGAATTTGACGCCGGCCGCCAGCCTGGGCTCTGTATTCGTGCCCTCGTTGCGGTATATCCAGAGAAGGCCCTCTCCAAATTGGCCGACCAGCAGGTCCTTGAGGCCGTCGCCGTCGAAGTCGCAGACTAATGGCGCCGCGTGGCCGATGTCCGTGTCGATGGGCTTGCCCGCCGCTTCAAGCCTTACCGGCGGCGCCAGCTCGGCTGAAAGCCCCGCGTTCTCCACCCCCATCATCCCGGCCAAGACGACAGCAAGTGCTCTGAACATGATACGTCCTCCCTTACATAAGCTCTTGAGAGCGTCCGCAAAGATCGCATTTCACTACAGAACACAACTCATTTGACTTATAGACGGCCGAGAACGCAAATCAGTTACAGCAATTCTTCAGAAAATGTGAAAAAAATCTCATGGCCATTACACGGAGGCTTTGCGGATTTCTCGGCGCCTGTCGCCTTCTTTCAACAGCCGCTTGCGGATTCGGATCGAGTTGGGGCAAATCTCGACCAGCTCGTCCTCCTGGATGTATTCGAGGGCGATTTCGAGGCTCATTTTTCTGGCCGTCCTGACTCGGGCGGCGTCATCCTTGCCCGCGGCCCGGATGTTGGTCATCTGCTTGCTCTTGACCACGTTGACGGGGATGTCGTTGTCCTTGCAGTGCTCGCCGACGACTTGTCCCGCATAGACTTTCTCGCCCGGCTCGACGAAGAAGAGGCCCCGGTCGTACAAGGCGTCGAGCGCGTAGGCCGTTACCTGGCCGGTGGTAGTCGCAATCATCACGCCCGCCTTTCGCTGCGGGATCGCTCCCCGCATGAGCTCGTATCTCTCGAAAGTATGGTGTATGATGGCCCGGCCCTGCGTGGCGTTCATCACCTTGGCATGAAGGCCGAACAGCCCCCGGGAGGGTATCATGAATTCCATGTGAATAAAACCAGCGGCTCCGGTCTTGGCGTCTATTTTGAGGATTTCGCTTCGCCGGTCGCCGAGCAGGCTCATTATGGCACTCTGACAATCGGACGGGCAATCCACGGCCAGCAATTCTATCGGCTCATGCCGCCGGCCATCGACGATCCGGATGATGACGTTCGGCTTACCCACGCAAACCTCGTAGCCTTCGCGCCGCATGTTCTCCAGCAATATCCCCAGATGCATCAGCCCTCGGCCGGAGACGTGGAACTCTTCAGGCGTCTGTCCGGGTTCGACGCGCAGAGCCACGTTCTGCCGCAGCTCCTTTTCAAGCCTCTCCCCGATATGCCGGCTGGTCAGATACCTGCCGTCTCTGCCGGCGAAGGGTCCGTCGTTCACCCTGAACGTCATGGTCATCGTGGGCTCGTCAACGGCGATAACCGCCAGTTGCGAAGGGTTGTCCGCACAGGCGATGGTGTCGCCGATCTCAATGGGGTCAAGTCCCGATATCGCACATATATCGCCGGCCTGAACAGTTGCGACGCGTTTGCGGCCCAGGCCGTGGAATTGGTGAATCTGCATGACCTTTTGCTGCGTATGCAGGCCTTCTTTGTCAATCACGG
This sequence comes from Sedimentisphaerales bacterium, assembly GCA_035529475.1. Taxonomy (GTDB): domain Bacteria; phylum Planctomycetota; class Phycisphaerae; order Sedimentisphaerales; family Anaerobacaceae. The sequence continues at coordinate 8,522 of DATKWR010000906.1, forward strand.
TCACTCTCTGACTTTCCGATATCTGTCCGGCGAAGACTTTGCCTATCGCAATCCGGCCCACGTAGTCCGAGTAGTCCAGATTTGTGACCAGCATTTGCAGCGGAGCCTCCGGATGGACGGCAGGGGCCGGGACTTGATGGATGATGGCGCCGAATATCGCCTGTAGGTTGTCGGTTCTTTCTTCGAGGTGCGTGGTGGCCCAGCCCTCCCGCGCCGAGGCGTATATGAGCGGAAAATCGAGCGCCTCCGATTCGGCCCCAAGCTGGACGAGCAGGTCGAACACTTCGTTGACAACGTCATCGGGCCTGCTGTTCGGCCGGTCCACTTTGTTGATCACGACAATCGGTCGCAGCTTGTGCATCAGCGCCTTGCTCAGCACAAATCGCGTCTGCGGCATAGGCCCGTCGAAAGCATCGACCAGAAGCAGCACGCCGTCCGCCATTTTCAGGACGCGCTCCACCTCGCCGCCGAAGTCGGCATGGCCCGGCGTGTCGATAAGGTTGATCTTGTATTCGTCACCCTGAAGGTCCGTGTAGTAAATCGCACAGTTCTTGCTCAGGATCGTGATGCCTCGCTCGCGTTCCAGCGGATTCGAATCCATAATCAGCCCGTGCTCGCCTCCGGCCAGCTTGTCCAGATCCTCCTGCCGGAACATCCCCGACTGGTACAGAAGCTGGTCCACCAGCGTGGTTTTGCCGTGGTCAACGTGGGCAATGATGGCGACGTTACGAATATAATCTGAATACATACTGAACCTTCTAAAGGGGCAAACAGATATTCCGGACTTGACTCGATTCTCGTCGTGACAACCGTGCTCATCCGCCTGTTGCGACTGATGCTTCTCGATGGCTCGCTATTTTCGCATGAAGGTGCATTCTTGTCAACTTGAGCTTGAGCGGCGGGGCGCCAAACGCTTGCCCAGCTCGGCCAGGTGGCTCAGCTCGTCAACGTTGAGCGGTCCACCGTGCCTTCTTGATCGGGGCCTTTGCTCAGCGCTTTGTATGGGAACGTTTTCGGGTCGCGTCTTCTGGAGCTTCTCCTGGCGGACCTGCTCATTGGCGGCCTCGAGCTCGGCGAGCCGCTGTTTGAGAGGCGCTTCAGTTTGGCGGTGCTTGGCAATCTCCTGGCGCAGTTGTTCGTTGGATGCGGTTAATTCCGCGACTCGCTCTTGCAGTCCTGCGTCAGTTGTGCCGCCTTCGACGTTTTGCCGTTGACGTGTTTGGCCCGCGGTCGTTAACTCGGCAAGCTGCCGTTCAAGGCGCGCCTCGGTCTCTTTGCGTTCGGCGATCTCGCGTTGGAACTGCTCAATCTGCCTGTTCAGTTTCTCCAGTTGTCTTGTCGTCCTGCGGTTCTCTTGTCTTGTGTCTGGTTGCGTGACACGAGCCGACCGGCTCCTCCTCTGAAGGCTCTTGATTTCCCGGCGGCCGTGCTGGTGATCGGCTAATCTGACGCCGATGATAGGAGAGCGTTCGCGCAGCTCGGACGCCTGTGCTCCTGCGGTTCTTCCTTTTCGCAGCAGCCTCAGAATGAGCAGCAGCAGAAGCAAAGCGGTTCCGGCTATTATCAGCAGCTCCCACTGTCTCCACTGGTGCTCAAAGCACAGCCATGACACCACTTGTATAAATTTTCCCGCGAAGCTACGCACCGTACTACCTTTCTCACCTGCGAACCTCAGGGGGCCTTAACCATCATGGCGACTGCCGGCCCGTTACCCTGATGCTCACTTAACACAAGACCTCATCCGCGTCGATCAGAGTCGGTTCTATCCGCGAATAGATACTTCGTATTTTTAATCATATACGGTTTTTTCTCCGATGGCAACAAATAATTATGCTTTTGGGGCCAGACCCAAAATTATAGCGTGTATCCTCCAGTCCGCTCTGGGCGTAGAAAAGGATACCTCCGGCAGCATTTACCGGGATTACATGAACCTCTATCGGCCGGAGATGGGGTCGAACCTGCCGTTTGTTTCAGGCGTCGGGACGTGGATCTCCGTAATTTCGACCAATCTTACTTTGATGCCCCACAGGGCAACATCTCTGTCAAGAGTGCCCCGAAGCGTTTCGGCCAACTGGTCGCGAGAAGCACGGAGTGTCTCAGCCGGCTGTTTGGCACACTCTCTTCTCAGGACGGCTCGAATCATATTTGCCATTGCCCGCTCGTAGTCGTCCACTTCAAACAGGGCTTTTCCGGCATCGACGATCCTGTAGCAGACCATGACGTCGAGCCTGCACGTGATGCCATCGCTTGTCACAACCGCTTCGTTCTCATACGGCGTCGCGAACTCTCTGCACGCCATTAAAGGCACGTCCTTGTACGGATGCTGGTACAGACCCCAGAGGCTCAATATGCAGCCAAGGCCGGGCTCACAAGCCTTTCGATACTTTCCGAGGGCCGTGACGACCAGGGCCTTTCCCTGCGGAACGGCGTAGAATTTATAGATTCCAAGGGTCAGCAAACCGAGCAGCTTGCAGACCAGCGGCCGTTCGGCCTCCAGCCGCTCCAACTCAGTTTCAATGGGTTTCTTTGCCGGCCTGGCAGGTACGGTCTCGTGTCGTGACAGAGCCCCTGCCGCGTCAGTCGGCGTTGCCTTTTTGCCCCTCTGAATCAGCCAAAGACCCACCCCGCCCAGAGCGCCCATCAGAAAACCCGCGCCCCCGCAGATATATACATTCAGAGGCTGACTTCGGGCCACGAGCCAGGCTTTCTCGAAGGAGTCTATCTTCTCCAGCGTCGCTTTCTCGATGCGAATCTTCTGGTCGTCAATCTGACCGAAGATTATCAGCCCGGCCGCGAAAGCCGCAATGCCCAGAAGGCAGGCGAGCAACAAGGTCCTCATCGTCTTCACCCATAGTCGTTTTCTTACATACGCACGCCGCTACGCCGCACGTAGTCTCAGTGTAGGGCAAACCACCTTGTGTGTAAACTGGATTTTCTCGTACTTGCTCGTTTTGGAATCGGGCGCATCCGACGGATTGACCGCGTCCGGGACTGATGATAGACTGGGGCGTGGCCGCAGCACAGGCGCGTGGTGCGAGGTCGTATGGGCAACGGGCATGGTCGCTCTTGGTTGACCCGACTGACGTTTTGCAGCGGAACGGAAGGCCAACAGCGGCCCGGCATGGAGACGTAAAGATGCGAGAAGTCACACATCGACTGCTGATGGACGATAGACAGTCACAGAGTATTCGTCGATTGATGGCGGCTTGGCTGACTTGGCTGGCTCTGGGAATGGGGATGAGCCTGAGTGCTGCTCGTTCGGCACAACCTGCTCTTGCCGGCCCTGGCGATTTGGGCCGGGATGGGAGGTGCGGACTCGGCAAAGGGATATTCGTCACCCTTGCAGGCAACAGGATGGGGGTGCCCGACGAGGTAAAGGACAGTCCCCATGCGGCGGGAGTGCAGGCCGGGCTTACCTGGGCCCAGCTTGAGCCGAAGAAGGGCCAATACAACTGGGACGAAGTTGAAAGTTTCCTGGCGGAGCTGGACAAGTGCGGCAAGAAAGGCGCCTTTAAGTTCGTTAGTGTCGCCGGCAAGGTAATGAGCGAGAGTCAGTTGGCGCGTGGCAAAGGCCGAGCCGGTCCCAATATGGCCTTTGTGAACTCCGGCACCCCGCAGTGGCTTTGGGACGATCCGAACGTCAAACGGCTCGGCGGGATCGCTACTCCGAAGGGCCGGCTGCCGTATTACCCGGTGTATTGGGACCCTGCCTATCAGAGACATCTCGAAGAATTCATAGAAGCATTTGCCAGGCGTTATGATGGCGACAAAAGGATTGAATATATCAGGATGGGCGGCTGGCAGGTCGGCACGAACGAGCCGAGCTTTTACGGGGGCGCCAGCGAGTTCATCGTGGATCAGTTGGCTGCGCACGGGATGGACACCAGCAGTCTGGGCGATGAACGCAAGATCAGCCGGGCTCTGACCGATAAGAGTCTCTATGCCGTGGCGGTCAGGGACATGATCGACATCTGGTACAAGCATTTCACGAAGACGCGGCTTGCCGCCACCATCCACTTCAGCAAAGATGAGGGCAGTTTCGAGGAAGCGATGATGAAACACTGCTTTGACAGGAAGACTACAATCCTGAACACCGGGCTGAACGAAAAGGACAAGAGCGAAGCCCGCACGGAGTACAGAGCCGCACACGACCGGTACGGCTGCAAGGTCGGCTGGGGCGGAATTACCCACATCGGGCAGTTTCTTGACGAGCAAGAGCTGTCTGCCAAGGGCAGGACCGTCAAATTTGAAGCGATAGTCCAGGGCATTGGAGATGATGACAATCCTCAATATGCGCCGGCCTCAAAGGTGAGCTACCTTGTGTTCGGGATCGATTTTCTCACGGATCAGAAAGCCGTCAAGTGGGCGTCGGAGCATCTCGTTCAGTAGTGACAGTTTGTTTGAATAAGGAGAAAGCATGAATCGTCGGGAGTTTTCGAGGAACAGCGTACTGCTGGGAATGGGCGCTCTGGCCGGCTTTGGGAAAAGCAGCCGCGCAAAGGCGCAGAATCAATCCGGGGATTATTACGAGGAGCCGGCGAAGAAATTGCCGGTAAGGAAGTTCGACGTCGTCGTGGCCGGCGCCGGTACGGCGGGCGTCGTGGCCGCTATAGCCGCGGCGCGCCAGGGTGCCAAGACGATGCTGATTGAGAGAAAAGGCTATACCGGCGGAACCGTCACCGAAGGCGGCACTGCGCTTCACAGCTTCTACAACCTGTGGAAGGCCTTTCCCGGCGTCGAGAAACGACAGGTCGTGCGCGGAATTCCTCAGCAAATCATCGACCGCTTGATGGCCATCGGCGCCTGCTCGGGCCATGCCGAGATGGTCAGAGGCTATGATTATGATTCGGTCTGCACGGCGATCGATACCGAGCTTTACAAACTTGTCACGATGCAAATGCTCGACGAAGCGGGAGTCTTCATCGCGGTGAACACACTGCTTACCGGAGCCATTATGGACGGCAGCCGCATACGAGGAGCGATAGTTGAGAGCCGCTCCGGCAGAGAGGCGATCTACGCTAAGGCGTTCGTGGATTGCTCGGCTTATGGAGATCTGGCCGCGTTCGCCGGCGCCGACTACAAAGTCCCCGACGACTACGCCTGCTGTAACAGCATCGGTCTGGCGAACGTGGATCTCGACGGTTACGTGGCACATCTCGAAGAACACGGCGGCTCCAATCAGCTCGCCTACGGCATCCGAAGCGGCCAACCCGGCAAAGTCGTCCGTTTCAACGGCGGCCTGGGAGGCGAGTTCAGTGCCGAGGCCAGGAAGATAGGCATGTCCTCGATGATAACCACCGTTCACGATAATTACCTGATGTTCGTGAAGTGCAATTTCAAAGTCCCCGGCAGCGTCATCAACCGCGACGATATGGCAAAAGGCGAGCTGGAAGTAAGAAAGCGCCAGGCAAAAGCCGTCGAGCTTTTCAGGAAGTACGTCCCCGGTTGTGAGAAGGCCTTCATGGCCAGGACCAGCCCGACGCTCAACATCCGCCGGGGCCGGCTCATCACGTGCGATTACGATATCACCCTCGACGACGTGCTCGAAG
>DATKWR010000907.1:0-4800 GCA_035529475.1 Sedimentisphaerales bacterium
TGCTCGCGTTGAAAACGGCACATTGATTATCGAGTCGCGCAAGGAAGAGTACGAGAAGGGCCAGTACACATCGGCGAGCCTGCACACGCGGCACAAGGCTGAATGGCTGTACGGCCGAATTGAAGTGCGAGCCAAGCTGCCTACCGGCAGGGGGATGTGGCCGGCGATCTGGATGCTGGGGACCAATCGAGACGAGCTCGGCTGGCCCGCCTGCGGAGAGATCGATATCATGGAGAACGTCGGCTTCGATCCCAACACTATTTGTGCAAACATACACACCAGGGCGTACAACCACGTCAAACGGACAAACAAAGGCTCGAAGATCACGTGCGCAAAGCCCAGCGAGGCGTACCACGTTTATGCGATAGAGTGGTACGAGGACCGGATCGACTTCTTCCTGGACGACCAGAAGTATTTTACCTTCACAAACGAAGGAACCGGCAATGACGTCTGGCCTTACGATAAGCCGCACTACCTGATCCTGAATGCCGCCATCGGCGGCAGTTGGGGCGGCCAGAAGGGGATTGATGATGCGATCTTCCCTCAAAAGTACTGCATCGATTACGTAAGGGTCTTCAAGAGGGTGAAAAAGTGAGACATTTCATACAGCACTGATTCCGGCCGTCAGTAGTCCTTGAAGCTTCTCATCCATTCGGGCCAGTCGCTTGGCAGGGCGCCGCCGGCAGCGGTCCAGGGGCCGGCCGTGTCATACTTGCGATGCCACTTGAACGTCCACAACTGTTTGAGTCCGACTTTTCTAACGGACCAATCCAGGAAATTGGCGTTTGTCATCCCGATGTGCCGGTTGATGCAAAACCGGCTCATATTGTTGTGCCCCTGCCACGGCTCGCCATCATACTGGGGCGGTTCGTTCGTCGCATCGGGCCAGCTATCGATCCACTGGGCATCCAGGAACAACGGGACATAGCCTGCGCCGTTGACCTGCGGGGTCTTCCATCGCCTTGAATAGTTCTCTTGCGATTGTCCGACGCCGTCGGTGGTGTTTCGAGTCTCGACCCAGCCGTTAATCCCGTAGCTGCCGTAATCGCCTTTTGTGAGAAAATCACCCGGATCGACGCCCCAGGCCCCGAAGGGCGGCTGGCCTCCCTCGGTATAAGGTTTCGTCGCCGTCGGGCAGCAGCGCAAGTCCGGCTCCCTGTAGTACGGCCGCGCTGCGTCCATCCACCACAGACTTCCTTGTTTGACGCCCACCCACCCTTTCTGGAAGTAACCATCGTTATCGTCGGTGTACAACGTAAAGATCAGCGCCCATTGTTTGAGGTTCGCCTGGCAGGCAACCGCCCTGGACTGCTTCCTGACGCGCCCGAGGGCCGGCATCAGAATTGCCAGCAGCAGAGCGATAATGGCGATGACAACCAGAAGCTCGATGAGTGTAAAGCCGCTTCTTTTACACACAACATCCGCCCTTTTCTCTCGACGAGAAACAATGAGTATTCTTCGTATGCGCCTGCGGCAATTGTAACAAAGACGGCTGCGACAATGCAAGCAAAAAGCCTTCACCTCTCAAGGCTTGGTTAGCGGGCGGTCATAGACTGATTTGTATCCTCCACCCATGTTCCGACCGAGCCACAAGCGATAATCCAGGCTCTCAGTCGCTGTCACGTATCTTTGGTCCGTTTGGTGCGTCGCTGCCGCTACTGCGATGAACCTCTTGTGGTCTTCGTCTGTTACCGACAGCACGAGCTCATCGCGAAAGTCCCCGTATAAGTCCGCCGCCATCAAGACCTGGCTATTACTCGGCAAATCCGGCTGGTTGTTCGCGGCGAAAACGATTTGTTTGCCATCGAAGTCGCCGATTCTGCTATTCTCCCCGCCGAGCAATTCACGGGTAAGGTCCCCGTCCCACTCCAGCGGCGTGTATCCATAAGGGAAAGGCTCCAGCAGGACTTTTCCATCGGTGGCGAAGAGGATGAGATTGCGGTCGCCATGCCCCGCCCGGTTGGACACACATTCCATGCCGGGTGAGCCATCCCAAATATCCGCCGTCCATCCCACGTGACCATGCGTCCATCGCGGGTCGTCTTCGCGGTTGACCTTCCAGATGATCCGACCGGAATTGGCGTCCACCATATACACCCCGGCGTGCACGCTGGATTCGACGATGTAGAATACCTCCAGACCTGGGCGGTCGGGAAGATAATCGTGTATCGAGACAATGTCGGGGTGCTGCTTGTAAATGGACCAGCGCAGGGTGCCGTCGGAATTCAGGCACGTCGTGCCGTCGAAAACCTCCTGCTTGCCGTCGCCATCGACGTCAGCGACCTCGATCTTGTGGCCTCCGCTTCCATTGGTCTCAGCGAAGCTGTCAAACCGCCAGAGTCGCTTCAGTTGCGCGTCGAAGGCAACAAAGACCTCATTCTCGTATAGTCCCGTCTGGGTAATCACCGCAGGATGTTCGCCGTCGAGGTAGGCCACAGACATGTGGATCCGCGTTGAGGACTTGTAGAAGTCCGAAACCATGTCGGGCCAGGGGCGCTTGTGCTTGATCTCGCCCGTCATGCCGTTCAGCACGGCCACATAGACGGAATCGCCGATTTGAAGGCGGGTAATGATCTCGGCCTTGCCGTCGCCGTCCATGTCCCAGACGTTGAACGGCACGTTGTTCGCGCTGCCGTAGCAGTGGTCGTGATAACAGATGTCTTTGCGCCAGAGCGATCGGCCGTAGGAGGTGAACGCCTCAAGCTGGACCGGTACGCCGGGGTCCTGCGACATCTCGCTGTTTCCGTTGTCCATCCGAATCACGCAGTCAAGCGTTCCGTCGCCATTGAGATCGCCGAAGATGGGTACCAGCACGCCTTGCTTGAACAAGGGCCTGAACGAAACGATGACGGGGCTGCTCTGCGAGGGCGCGGTGACTCCGACCCATTCGGATCGCTTGCCCTGGCGGCCCGACCGGTCAATCGGCCTGACGTAATATTGATAGCGTCTTTCCGGGGTCAAGCCTGAATCGACGAACGTCGTCGAGCGGGCAATGGGTTCTTTCTGTGCAGCCATTCCGGCTTCGTCCCGTCCCTGTGCCCGATAGACGTTGAACCGGGTCGATGCCGCGTCGTCCTTCAGCAAGGACCAGCTCAGGAGTATTTTACCCTCTGCCATCGCGACGGCGCACAGGTTGCGATTCTGCACGGCCCAGTCGCCGGGCTGCGGTTCCCGCACGGGTCGAAATCCGAGGTCGGGATGCCGGATGCCCGCCGAGATTCCGAATCGATATCCGCACTTGAGGTATTCGTTGCTTCTGGCCCAGGAGCCGCCCATAACCGCCGATTCGATAAGAGACGGCTCTTCAATGCGGTATTTGTATTGCACGGTGGCCGGGTCGTGGCCAGCTATAGTCATCTGCCAGACGTTGCCTGCCATCCCATAGAGACCGTATGGATTCCTGCGGCCCCAGCGAGCGGGCTTGAGATAGTCCTGCCACTTGTCGAGGCGGCGCTTGCCGTCAAGGTCATAGTTGGCCTTGTCCGCGGGGCTGTCACTTCCCCACGGATACGGCTGTTTTTCGAGGCCGCCGCGGGCGGCATACTCGAACTCGACGGATGTGGGCAGGCGGCAGAGGCGTCCCTCTTTCCGAGAAAGCCAGTCCAGATAGGCGTTGACATCGATGCGGTTGACGAAAATGACCGGATGTTCGCCCTTGCCTTCAGGAATTTTGCCGCCCATCCAATGCAAAGGAGGCGAATAACCCGTCTCTCTGACAAAGGCTTCATATTCGGTGTTTGTCACAGGGTGATCCAGAATCTCGAAATCTTCGACCCTCAGAAGCGCTCCTCTCTGATTTGCCCCTGTTCCCCGATTAAACGTTCCCTCCTTGATCAGAACAAATCCGTCGGGCCGTGATCCGGCGAGACTGACAGGAACCAACAGAACGATCCACAGCACCCATACATGAAGCAATCTTCTCATTTTGTCACTCCTTAGTTGTTTTTTGAGTGCAGGACTATTTTCAATTTGTAGTTTTGCTGCTTTCCGAAATTGATGAGGCAAACCGGCGTCGGCTCGTTCAGATGTTGCTCGAATGTGTGGGGCACGAGCAGAACGGGGCCAAGGTCCCCCTCGGGCGAGCTAATCGTTTCTTCCCGCCAGTTCTTTACGGTCGAGGCAAGATGATACGAGTGAACCAGGTCCCCTCGCCTATCGATACATACAAAGCCGCTCTTTCGGCTCACATCGGCAAGAGATTTGTTGAGATCGACCCTTTTGACAAGCCCGTATTGTTCCCCTTGAGATTCCCACAGCTCGGAACTTATCAGGTACCGGCCAACCAGTGATCCGGCCTCAAGCATGCGTTCTCTGGCCCGCTCGTAGGCGTCGGTCACCTTTAGCACTACGGCTACGAAACTATCCAGCCCTCCCTTTTCCCGCATTTGATTCCTGTACGCTTTGGCGACCGGTTGTATTGCCTGCAGGTATTGTTCCTTCGTCTCAAACGCCTTGATGATGGCTGTTTGCCAATCGGGATACGCTTGCCCCGAAGAGGCATCGGCAGTGACATGGGGACCGAAGATGTGACGGTAAAATTCGATTATGGCGACATCTACTTTTGCCTCTTGCAACGCCTCTTTCCCGGGTGAAATTCCTCTTGCCCTGCTCTTTGCCAATTCCTCAAGGCTGGGGGCATATCGGGCACGAATGTGGTCGCTTCCGGCCAGCTCCGTGCATCTCGCCAGGTAGTCTCTGAAAAGAGCCTCGCTCTGAATGCGAGTACTTTCCGGATCAGCCGGCCCGTCAAATGACTGCTGAAATTCTTCCCTGGCAAGTACTGCGCAGTGCGTTTCGAAC
>DATKWR010000908.1:0-3780 GCA_035529475.1 Sedimentisphaerales bacterium
AAATCCGCACGTCGTCCACAAGGCCGCCTAACTGGCGAGCCGTGCTCCCGGAGTTGTTGCCGATCCACAGAGGATTCGTACTGACGTTTATCAGTCCCGTAGAAGCCACACGCGCATCCTCGCGGCCATCAATGTAGATAAGCTTGTTCACTCCGTCATACACACAAGCAACGTGATGCCAGTTGTCATCCGTCATGATCGCGGTGGCGTTCAAGTTTCCTCCGGTCGGGCCATTGCACCCGAAGTGAACGGAATTACCGGTGGTTGCGCTTCTACTCATTCTATAGGAGTTGTCGCCCTTGGCGAGAATCGCCTCCCAGTTTTTGGTGAAGGCCGCTACCTTGATCCAGCACGACAGCGTGATTGCATCCTGGATGTCTAAAGATGCACCGGTTCCGCAGTCCACGTAGTCGTCCACACCGTCGAACTGAATGGCCTGGTCAATCTGACCGGCCGTGAAAAGAGGGCCGCCGGACAAAGTACCGTTGTTAGTTCCGGCGATGTCGTTGGCGTTGCCATCCAGCGGGTAATGCGCTGTCAGACCATTCGGGTCGGGCTGCACCGGTGTGATCAGTTGTCGGGCATAAGGATACAGCCTGATATCGTCGAGGAGCATGGTCCCCTTGGCGCCGGCGCCTTCGATCCCAACCGCCAGGCTGGTGACACTCTGCAGATTCACCCCGACCGAGGCCAGATCGATATTGAAGGTCTGCCATCGCTGTAGCGTCAGGTTAACGGCTTCGCCGTCGTATGTGGCCTTGGCACCGTTGACCTTTACATACAACTGTCCGGGCACGTTGTTCGGATCGCCATAGAACCACAGCGAGAGCGTTTGAATCCCATGGTTGGTCCAGTTCTCTACTGCAAATGTGCATGTGACCTCTGAAAAAGCGGCTGTCGTGTTGTTATACGTCATGGGTGCAGACTGCCTGCCGCTGTGCACGACACCAGTTTCCATCGTTGGTGCAAATGGTACCGTATACCCCATGGCCGACCCGTTTGTCGTCGTCCCATACCCATCGAGCCACGTCTCATAGACCAGATTGCTGCCTGCCTGCCCGCTGGAAGTGTCGTTGTATGCCTCGAAATCATCAATGAGAATGTAGTCAGGCACCGAAAAGCTCCAGAGGGTACCTTTGATGACCGTCCCGTCGATGTTCTGCTCGTCAACGCGCCAATAATACGGTCCGCTGGCCCATGCCAGAGCTTCGGGCAGAGTATAGCTCGCAGAGGTCTGGAAACCTCGATAGATACCCGTCGTATCGGACGTGTTAGCATCTGCCACGGCGGCCATATCCGTACCGAAATACACCGCGTGCTGCGCCGCTGCGCTTCCGGGCAGCCAGCTCAGTATCGCTGCACGGACAATATCGGCGGATGATCGATTAGGCGGGCTCGGATTGCCAGCGCGCATCGGGTCGCCTAGCATGACCACCTGAATCTCTTCTGCGGTCAAGAACTTATTGAATAGGCGGACATCATCAATCAAACCGTTGAAGAAATTGGCCTGCCAGCCATAAGCACCGATCTGGAATGGATTTGTGTCTGCTGTGTTAATGGTCTTGTCCCAGTCCACAATTAGTACACCGTTGGCATATGTCCTGGTCCGGAGGCCGTCGTGAACATGAGCGAAGTGGACCCAAACGTTCTGCGAAGGATAAGTGAAGTCGAAATCGCCACTCCAGTACTGGATGCGCCACTGGTTGACAGTCCCCAGTGTCCGAAGACAGAAATCCTGCCCAGCCGCGCGGTTGCCCATGTCGAAGATACCGCCATTGTTGAAGGCCCGGGTATAGACCCACGCGGTCACCGTCCTGGGCTTGTTGGCCTCGATGCCAAGCGCCGAGGCGTTCTTTCCTGTAAAGATGAAGTCCCCGCTACCGTCAAAATCCAAGGCGCCGCCGTCATACCCGTTCACCCATTGGGGATCGCCTCGAAGTTCGCCGTGATTGCCATGGCCCGACCAGTCAACAGCTCTCGTGCCCTCGCCTTCGTCAAGTTTCCACCAGCCGATCAAATTAGGATCGGCGATGGTTATAGCCGGAAGCGTTGTGAAGCTCCAGACATTGCCCTTGGTCGTGGTGGGTGGATCCATCTCATCGACGCGCCAGTAGTAAGTTTTTCCATTTTCGAGGAGGCTGGCGGGGGTGTAGTTTGTCAGGGCCTGTGAAGTGCCGCCGGTGGTGGCATTGCTGACCGCCTCGAAGCTATCGCCGAGATAGACGGTGTGAATCTTCGCGTTCATGCCCGCCACCCAAGTCAGGGTAATCCCCGTGTCCTGGTACTTGGAGCCTTCAATCGGGAAAGGTTGATAGGCCTCTCTGGTTGGAACGAAGAAGCTCCAGACGCGACCCTGATGTTTGGTCGTTCCATCGGCTTCAATCTCGTCAACGCGCCAGTAATAGGTCGTCCCCAGAGCCAGGCCCCCCGGATAGGGATCTCCAGGCAGGCCAAGACCGACCAGGAACAGATTCGTTGTCACATTGCCGGCAAACGCTCCGGCGGCCCCGGTGGTCACAGCGTTAGAATCGTTGCTAAAGTAAACGTCGTGCGATACCGCATCGAGCCCTGCCGACCAGCCGAGGGTCGCCCATACATTCGCATAGATGGCGCCGTTGGCCGGGTCCGGGCTGCCGGCCAGATAATCAACCGCCCTGATAAACGGCGACAGAAAAGCGCCGTCGATAACCACCGGGCCGGCGCCGATGCCGGGACCGCCCCATCCAACCGCGAGGTTGTCACCGCCGGTGCCGTCTCGATGCAGGACTTCGATGTAGTATTTCTGACCGGCCTGCAACGTGATGAGAGAGGACTTCTGGGTGGGAAATTTGTCCCATTGCAGCGCGCTGGTGGAGCCGCTTACTTCGGCAATTAACGTTTTGTTCGCCGGGTCGGCGTCGGTACTGAGCCAGAGCCGGCTGTGATCGTCACTGGACGTCCAGAAAGTGTACTCGCCGGTTTCCGGCGGGTAAAGGTAACCCCGGACATGGGTCACGTAATTGTCACCCCGGCTGGTCGGACCCTGCAGGACGGTCCGGTATTCAACCTGGCTTGGATTGTCCGGATAGTTGGCGTTCCGGCCATCCACAGCCTGGTCTAAGTTGCCGCCCGTGGTGCCGTTGAACCATTCGAAGAGAATGGTGCCCTTATCGTGCAGGCCGGCCCCTGCACTGCCCGCCAGGGCAAGCATCAGGGCAAAGAAGGTTAGAGAGAACGTTTTTCTGCGCATAAAAAATCTCCTGAAACCAAGAATTCAACTATGAAGACGACCAATAAGGATTCCTGCCTTCACCACGCTACGCGTCCGCCCAAGAAGTACACCTATTGAGACTTGATTCGATATGACCTCCTTCCTTCACCTTTTAGTAATTCGTTCTTGTCGATTGGGCAAGAATCTTATCTCCGAAGCGTACAGCTTCAGTAGTCTTGTTTCATGTTTCCTTCTCTACCTTTGGCCGCATACCAGCAAAACTGCGAAACCACCATTTTCGCCAAAGCCCCCCGAAATCTCCATACCTAACCAATCGTAAACGTACCAAAACAGTGCACGGCTGTCAACAAGAATCTGCCCATGGGACCAAAGAAATCGTCTGGAACGGAGTCGGAGGTTTGGGAGTTGTAGGGGCAGGCCAGCGTGCCTGCCCGCTTACCCGAAGAAGCGGGCGTCGTCCACCGCGCCGACGTAGAAGTCGCTGGGCGTGGCATCGTCCCACTCTTGCCCTATGGACCACCGTGTCACTGACGCAAAAGTGAAGCTGGCGGAATCCGTGCCGATTTGAA
>DATKWR010000909.1:0-6764 GCA_035529475.1 Sedimentisphaerales bacterium
GAAATCAGTGTCGAAAGGATGCCAGTACGGGACAGAAGAACCTGTCAGATCCCTCGACATTGCTCGGGACGGCTTCGCCGGATTGCCACGGCCCGCCGGGCCTCGCAATGACATACGGCGGTGGGGCAAGCCGCCACCCTACGAATCAGCGTAAACCGCGAAATCTGCGGTTAGATTCAGGAAGTTGTTTCTTAGACAGGATTTACAGGATTTTCAGACGCATATCCCATTGTTTCGTGTGCATTCCCATTCGGCAGAGTCTATCCTGAGCGAAGCGAACGGACTCAGGGCATGCTTAGTGGCAAAAGAAAGATTGACGATTCCGGGTCTCGCGGCTATCGGCTAAAACAAATTTTGTTGACTTGCTGCGGATTTTTCTGAAAGTCGGCGGGGAAGTTCTTGTTAGAATGTGGGCGGGCAGGTGTGCACTCGGGATAGCCTGGAAAGCTGAAGTATGGCTCGGTCAGTGAAAACGAACGAAATAACGACGGCTCGGGCGTCGAGCCTGGACCTCAAGCCCGGCGGGCAATTGGGCAAGTACCGGCTGGCAAAGCCGCTGGGCGAAGGGGGAAGCTGCGAGGTCTGGAAGGCCCGCGACAGCGTCGAGGGCATTTGGGTGGCTCTGAAGATTCCGCTGGCGGGCACCGACGGCAAGCGGGACAACCAGGCCCTGCTGCGGGAAGTGCGGCTGGTCGCGAGGCTGCGCCACCCGCACATTATGCCGATTAAGAACGCCGATATTATCGGCGGCCAAGCCGTCCTGGCGACCGAGCTGTCGGCCGGAACTCTGGCCGACTGCTCCAGGCCGATGTCGGTCAGGAGAATCATTTCCATTATCGCCCAGGTCCTCGACGGGCTGATCTACGCCCACCAGAAGCGCATGGTGCATTGCGACGTCACGCCGGGCAATATCTTCCTGTTTCCCAAGGGCCGAGCGGCACTCGGCGATTTCGGCATCGGCCTCGAGCGTAAAGGCCGGATGAGGACCGTCGATGATTTCGGCACGCCGGGCTACGTCGCTCCCGAACAGGCTTACGGGCGGCCCACGCATCGCAGCGATTGCTTCGCCGTCGGCCTGATCCTCTACGAGTACCTGACCGGCTTTTTGCCCAAATGGCCCTTCCGGTGGCCCCCACGAGGCTGTCAGCGGCTTCGCGCGAAAACAAGCCTGGTCTTCGTCCGATTCCTCAAACACGCGCTGGCGGTCGATCCCGACAAGCGGTTCGCCGATGCCGAGAAGATGCGGGTCGCCTTGCTGCAGGCGGCGCCGAAGAAGCTCAAGCTCAGCGCTGCGCTGAAATCCTCCGGCAGGAAAATGCCCGACTGGCAGAAAATGCGCCGCGCGGCCTTTGTCAAGCGCTACCACGCGGTCTTTCCCGCTTCCTTGCGGTGCACCGATTGCGGCGAGCCCATCGCCGAGAGCATGTTAGTCTGTCCGTGGTGCGGCAGCGGCCGCAACCGTTTTGATGCCGATACGCCCTTGACCCACGTTTGCGGGCGATGCCACAGAGGCGTCCTGCCCGAGTGGCGATTCTGCCCGCGGTGTTTCGGCCCGGGGTTTGCCTCGCCCGCTGCGGCCGGCACGCCCGGTGTGCGATACCACGGCCGATGCCGGTATTGCAAAGGCAAACTCATGCGGTTCATGCGTTATTGCCCCTGGTGCCGCCGGAAGGTCCGCCGGCCCTGGCACGTTCGGCCCTTCCCGGAGGTGTGCAGCAGTTGCGGCTGGTCGGTGGATTCGTCCTTCTGGAATTACTGTCCCTGGTGCAAACAGAGGCTCATTTGAATCCATCAAAGGCAATGGAGTCACAAGTGACCCAGAGAACGGAATCGACAGTCACCGTAAGCCCGCCCGCTCATTTTCGCTGGGGCGCCGAAACGCACGCGGGAAAGGTGCGTCAAGAGAACCAGGACAGCTTCTTCGCCAACCCTGAGCCGGCGCTGTTTCTGGTCTCCGACGGCATGGGCGGCCACCGCGGCGGCGCCCTTGCATCGGGCATCATCGTCGAAGATCTGCCCGTGATGATCGAGACTGCTCTCGACAAGCTCAAAGTCGGCGCGACGCGGACAATACGCTCTTTGCTCAAGCGGACCATCGCCGAGCAGAGCAGGCAATTACAACTCGAGGGCACCAGCGAGAGCGGCTACAAGGACATGGGCGCCACGCTCGTCGTTGCCCTGCTGAGAAACAGCCGCTGCTTCGTGGCCAACGTGGGTGACAGCCGGGCCTACCGGTCTCGGGCCAGCCGGCTGGTCCAACTGACGCGAGACCATTCGGTCGTCTCCGAGCTGATCGAGAAGGGACGCATCGAGCCGGAAGAAGCGCTCGACCACGCCGACAGCGGACAGTTGACGCGCTACGTTGGGATGGAAGAGAAGGCGCACTCCCACGTCTGGTCTTTCCGGCTCAAGAAAGGCGACCGCATCCTGCTTTGCACCGACGGCCTGACCGACATGGTGGACGAGCGGACAATCGCCGCGATTCTAAAGAGCGAGACGGACCCTCAGCAGGCGTGCAAATCCCTCGTAACCGCCGCCAACGACGCCGGCGGCCACGATAATATCACGGCACTGATCATCGACTGGCTCAAACCCGCTTAGCTCCGAAGAGTCGAACAGAAAAAGTGAAATGGTGCCGCCGAATTCTCGGTCATTCCATTATCGCATGGTCCGAAGTAAACTTTCGGCCGAAGAGACTTCCATGCGATCAGAGAACTCCGGAGGAACGGGATCGGCTGTTCCGCCCGCCGCGTGCCCGAATCGATAAATGACCAATTTCGACAAGCCTTCGACGTACAACCTCTTATAGATATCCGAGAAATCCCGTTCCAAAAGCGACTTGTCACCTTCCAGGAATGCAGCTCCCTTGAGTCCCGTTGTGTCTTTGTAGATGAACGGGTTGTTAAGAAGAAATCCTTTCAGTCCCTGGGTTTGCGACAACACCTTGACCAGGAACGCCGCCCCCTTTTTGCTGGATATCCTCTGACGCCATTTCCTTTTATAACGCAGTACACCATCTTTCAGGAACGCTCTCGATCCTCCAAGATCGATCTTCGTAAAACCTTTATCCACCAGATACTGAATCGCGAAATAGAACACAGCACCTATGGCGCCGTGGCCGACATAATCCTGGTTGCCGTCTTTGACGCCGAGCGTCGATAGTTTTGCTTTATCTTTCCCGCAGCGAAGAAGGACTCCCGCGATACATTCTTCGTTTTCTTTGACCAGGAGCAAATCGGTAAAGAGACCGCGCTTTTCAAATTCCGCCTTCACGTAACCATAGGTCATGATCTTGGACCTGTCCCCGTGGGCTCCGGTCGTGTAGGGCACGTACATAGTGTAATAGAAATTGTGGAGCTGCGAGGGGCTTGCCGTCACTTCGAAATGGAGATTGTTCTTTCTTATTCTCCTTAGATCCGACTGGAGGCTTTTGTTCCTGCTCCTGAAAATTGCGGAACGCTCTGCGGAGATATCCAGCTCCCCCGTCACCCAGGCAGGAATATACAGGTAGTTCAGCTTCGCAGACAATATGCCGGAGCGATGAGGCGCTTCAATGACGAGTAAGGAACAATCGTGTCCCTGCTTCTGATGGACCTTACGTACTGCCCACAACCACTTTCTGCCCACGTGGTGCTCCAGGCACGAATCGTCAAAAGCCAGCGTTCTGATGTAGTTCTTGTTTATTTCAAGTCCGGCGAAGAGGATGCCAAGCTCCTGTCCGCTGGACACTTCGCTTCCCGTCATTATCCACACCTCGGGCCTGATCATACCCAGGAGCTTGTAGATGGCTTTGACGGGAGACAGGAGCCATCGCAGAGGAGCCGGCAGCTTCCAATAGACGGCCTTGCCCCTGCGGACCATTTCCTCAATAGCGGATTTCCTGCTGTCTCGCGTACTCATTGGCTGCGTGTCCACATCATTCAGGCCCGAAGGCAAGCGTCGCCTTCACAACGTTGGCAGCTCGTAGCCTTTTCGGTATTGCTTGCTCAGGTAGCTGTTGGCTTCGGCATCGTCGATGAATCGGTCGTTCGCGGCGTCGAATTTCAGGCGCCTCCCGACCTGAAGGCTCAACCAAAGAACAGGGCCGGGCTGACTGAAAAATGCTTCGCCAGTTTATTGATGTGTGTTTTGCTCAGAGACCGCTCTCCGCGAAGAAGAGCCGACCCTAAAGTTCTGCTGCCCAATATACGTCCCAGATCCGAGCCGCTCATTTGGTTCTCTTCCACCAGGAATTCTAATATCTCCTGCGGACTATGTTTTGACCTCTCAAGACGTTTTTCTTCATAATCGGCAATAACCTTTGTCAGAACCTCCAAATAATCCGCTTGCTCAGAAGTCAAATCGCAGCGCGACGCCAGCTCTGTGGCAGCCGCAAGCGCATCGCGATAATCAACTTTGTTGCGAATAGGCCGAAGCACGAAAAACCTTTTCTGCAAACCAAGCAGGGTAGCGGGAATGCGACCCGTATGATTATTCACTTGTCGTACAGCAAGGCTCATGTTTACCCTTTCCGTTTGCCCTTATCGTATTGGCGATGAGTTAAGGCTGCTTCAACAATAACGACCTGTCCTTGAAAATTCACCATCGTTATCAGCCTATACTTGTTACCGCCAACATCAAAGACAATATACGTACTCGTTTTCGTTTGGACCAAGTCAGCCTTTCCAAAAGTCGATCTCAGTTGCGACCAGTTGCTCCACTGGGCCCGCTCAACAACCTGGACCCACTTTTCAAGGGGCTTCCTTGCCTGCTGATGGCTTTGCCAAAAGCTCTGCAATGTAAGCTTTCCTATTATCCTCACGTATACATTATGTGTACAGTTCGGAAAAAAGTCAAGCAAAAACAGCTTTTGCTGAAATAATTTCTCGACTCCCCTATCTGAACACCTCTTCTCGGCCCAGAATCGAGCGAACATGCCCAAGCAGCAAGAAGCCGCTCCGGGTCCGTTGCTCACGGTGGCAACGGACTTCGGAGCCAGGTCGGACGTCAGAGTGTCGGCAGCTCGTAGCCTTTTCGGTATTGTTTGCCCAGATAGCTGTTGGCCTCGGCGTCGTCGATGAAGCGTTCGCCCTGGGCGTCGAATTTCAAGCGCCTTCCGACGCGCATGGCGATATTAGCCAAATGGCACAGAGCGGCCGAGCAATGGCCGACCTCGGCGCCGGCGTTCAGGTCGCTCGTCTTTCGGCTGCGGACCGCCTTGATGAAATTCTCGGCGTGGGCGTAATTGCCGCGGGGGCCGCCCGGACCGGGTTTGCCGTTCTTGAATGTCACCTGCCAGCCGTCCCGGCCGATGGACAGGGTCCCGCCGTCGGCGTAAAAGACGTCGCCGTTATCGTGGCCTTCGAGCGGGTAAGGCGTCCACAGCCGCATCTCGAACATCAGATAGACGCCGTCATACTCGAACGTCGCGACCTGCGTGTCGGGCGTCTGGTGGTCGTCGTCGTAGAACAACTGCCCGCCGCTGCACGAGACGGCCTTGGGCATCTCCACGCCCAGGCCCCAGCGGGCGATGTCGATCTGGTGAATACCGTCATTGCCGGTGTCGCCGGTGCCGTAATCCCAGAACCAGTGCCAGTTGTAATGAAAACGGTTCTTGTTGAAGGGCCGCTTCGGGGCCGGGCCCAGCCAGAGGTCATAATTGACGTTCGGCGGTGCTTCGCTGTCGGGCGCCCGGCCGATAGGCCCGCGCAATTGGCAATCGATCGCCTTGGCCATGCGGACCTTGCCGAGCTTGCCCGACTTGAGGTACTCGATTCCCTCGGTGATGCCCTCGGACGAGCGGGCCTGCGTGCCGTGCTGGACCATCCTTCCGTGCTTGCGGGCGAGGTTCACGAGGTAGCGGCCTTCGGCGATCGTGTGGCACATCGGCTTTTCGACATAGACGTCTTTGCCCGCGACGATTGAGGCCGCGGCCAGAGGCACGTGCCAATGGTCGGGCGTGGCGACGGCGACGGCGTCGATGGATTTATCTTCGAGCATCCGGCGATAGTCGCTGTAGCCCTGGACGTTGACGCCGCCGTCCTTGAATTTCTTCACCTGCTTATCAAGGACGCCACCGTCCACGTCGCACACGGCGACGACGCGCACGCCCTGGACGCCCTGGAAATCGCCGACGAGCGCCCGGCCCCGCCCGTTAATGCCCGCGACGGCGACGCGAATGTCACCGTTTGCCCCTCGCACTTTGGAAAAAGGCGAGGCCAGCACCGCCCCCGCCAGAGCCGAATACTTTACAAAATCTCTGCGTGTAAGAGTCTTCATGGTCAAACCTCCCTTTAATACAACGCCCACTGTCATTGCGAGCGCAGCGAAGCAATCTCAAACCATTCGCAAGCTGGAGATTGCCACGGCCTGTAAAAACAGGCCTCGCAATGACAGTCCTGCAAATCACACGTTAAGAAGTAATAGTTCATTCTGAAAAGTCCCTGAATCGCTCTTCCATCTGCTCGTGCGTTCGGATTCCTTCATAGACGATCACGAGAAACCGAAAATGCACCGTCTCGCCCGGTTCGAGCGTGAGCCGAAGCGGGATAATCTTGTTCTTTCGATACTGCTTGGATTGGCCCTTTTGAAAGTCGGCCTGGCCCAGCGGGTTGGCTGAGAACAGGCCGTAATTTCGCACGTGCCAGTACGTTGGGTAGTTGATGCTTGCGGGGTGGTTGAGGATGGCGACGCCGACGGCTTTGCCTTCCTTGACGCCTTGCAGCGCGACCCATCGGGCGCGCTTACCCCAGATGTTCTTGGCGGTTTCATCGCCGTTGGAGCTG
>DATKWR010000910.1:0-2086 GCA_035529475.1 Sedimentisphaerales bacterium
TGCCACGCAAAGACGAAAGTCTAAGGGCGCTGACGTTCTATCTAAGTGCTAATGGCTTTGAGCTGAAGGACGACGTCGACTGTGATTTGTTGGAGTCGTTCACAGAGAAGCAACGGGAGTTCATTGAGCGTATTGTGGAGGTGGTTTGGAGGAACGGATTCGACCATGGGCAATTGTCCGCTTTTCCGGTATAACATGACGATGAATAAAAGGAGGCATGAATCATGAATGTGAATAAGATGTTCTTGGCAGGGCGACTCTGTAGGGACCCTCAACTATCGTACTTGCCAAGTCAGATGGCAGTCGTAGACTTCGGGTTGGCCGTTAATCGACAATTCAAGAAGCAAGACGGAACCAAGGGTGAGGAAGTGTGCTTCGTGGACGTTCGATGTTTCGGCAAGACTGCAGAAACAGTCAACAAGTTTTTCACCAAGGGCAAGCCGATCTTCCTGGAAGGTCGTTTGAGCTTCGATAGCTGGACGGGCCAGGACGGCAAGAAGCACAGCAAGCACCGGGTGACTATGGAGAGCTTCCAGTTTCTCCCGGATGGGCAGCGGCGTGAGGCAGGCCAGGACCGTGACGAACCGCGTGGCAACCCCCAAGGATCAGGTTCCAGTGGCCGGGTGGAGGATCCAGGGTACGACCAGAATCGCGACTACGCGGGTGAGGCAAACCGCCAGTCGATTCCGGACGACGATATCCCTTTTGACTGAAGCTCGGGCCGCACCGAGGGTAAAGAACTGCGGGATAGGAGATCATCATGGAGCAGAGCATACATAATCTGTTGGCGTTGGTCGGTAACATCTTACTACTGTCTGGGGCTCTTGTAGTAGTAGCCGCCGGGTGGTGTCGTATCATACGGGAGATGCGCGACGAGTCGCGGCGTACGAAATCATCCTGAAGTGGAAGGGGGTCTTATCGTGTCAGAAACGAAAGCTGCTGTTCAACCGGCGACGGAAGGGTCTATCTGTCCCTTCTGCGATGGTCAGATGCGATTGGTGAATAGCGCCGAGATTTATGGGCGGTCGTTCGGCTATCTGTACGTGTGCAGCAACTACCCCAATTGCGATACCTACGTCGGCTGCCACCGAGGGAGTACACGGGCGTTGGGGACACCGGCCGATCGGGCACTCCGACAGGCCCGGAAGGCGGCGCACGAAATATTCGACCGACTCTGGCGGGGTGGGCAATGGGCCAGAAACGCCGCCTATGGTCGTCTGTGTGAGGTGTTGCAGGTCCCCCAGGAGCGGGCTCATATCGCCATGCTGACTCTGGCGGAGTGCCGACAACTGTGTCGCGCCGTTAAGCGGGGTGACTTCAAGCGCAAACACGTTGTGCGAGGAAGGAGGAAGACGGGCAAACATCGGTAGAGCTGACCATGAACGACTTTAGGAAACGCCCCCCGGGGCGGAAGGAGTAAGACCATGAGCACAGCAAGCGACCTAATCAACCGAATGGAAGCCGAGTGCCACTGCCGTATCGATGACGACGACGGAGACAACATGGCCATGATGGCACTCTTTGGTGCTATGGCCAGAGAGCTTGGGAAGAGCAGCCACTCCCCTCAAGACGACGTGGCGGCCGGTGTAGTCATCACACACCAGATGACGCCGGAGTATGCGGAAGAACAAGCTCGCGCCGAGTTAATGGCGAAGATGCTCGCGGCGGGATTACCCCCTTTCTGAGACGCTGTGAGTCCCCGTATCCGCCCGTGGGCTCCCCGAGAGCCCTACGGCGGCGATGGTGCCGATTGAAAGGACAGGCCATGATTATCGAAATGAATACGCCCTACGTCAAAGGGGCCGCAGAACTGTGTTTCCCTCATTATGCCAGCAAAGGCGACGCAATCCTTGGGCACGACCCAGAAACCGGCGAGCACCTCTTTACCGCCACTGTCTGCCTGGAAGAACAGCCATCCCAAAATTGCGTTTGGCTAAAAGGCTGGAGCGAAAATATAGGCATCCCGCAGGCGTTGGTTGATGCGAAAATCGTACAATTGACCGGAAGGACAATCCACACCGGGCATTGTGAAGCCCTGGAAGCACAAATACTGCGAATGTCCGATTGAGAGGTAAGACCATGAACA
>DATKWR010000911.1:0-3536 GCA_035529475.1 Sedimentisphaerales bacterium
GGTGTGAAGATGTTCGTCATCTGTAAAGCAATCGCAGCTGGCCAGAATCCTGCGCGCGCCCGGCCCGTATCAATCGGACACTTGTATGCGGCCATCTTAACGAGGCGCCGCGCGTTGTGCACGACCACGTTCTTCGATGTCCTATGCGTGGCGTCGCGGGTCCTCTCCAAGTCCTTGTTGAACCGCTTCATGTCCCATCTCACTGGTTTGCTCATCGGCTTTCGTACTTCCCGCCCAAGTCGAGCCTCAGGAATAGATCGTTCCTATAGTTCTGCGTCGCCATCACCCGGTACTCGGTTGCATCGATCTCTACGATATCACCCCTAGTCGGCACCGTATCCCAGTCGGAATGGATTGTCCACACGCTGAACAAGTAGGACTGTGATTCACCGGCTTGCAGTTGCCGCTCCTTGATCAGCATATTACCGTGGAATCCTGACACCGTCTCGGTCCCAAACGTGACCGTAAACGGATCATCGTTGATCATCGCCAGGAACTGAGTCTTCAGCGCATCTCTGTCAACGGCCATGTGTCAAGTGCCTCATCAGTCCGTAATCTTTTATGCAAGTAAACATCTTGTTCCTCACAAGCCGCTCCGGGTGGCATGGAGCAGGTAATGGCTGGTTGCCAGTCAGCGCGTTCATGTCAATTCCAGCCAAGTCGTAGGCGATGAAACAGTATTCCGTGCAGAATACTCGCCACTCCTTATGTCCAATCAGCACTGGCGGCAACCACTTCACCCGGAGTTTGGCCCGGATGAAATTCCTGGCATGGTTCAATATCGCAGTCCAGTCATACTGGAGTCGTAACCGAATGCCAATATCGACCGCTGTCTTGATGGTTTCCTGGAACTCCCTGTGCGCCATGCTGTCGACCATCGGTTCGACCTGGTACGAGTGCCATCTGAAGACAGCCATTACTATCTGTCCGGCCTCCACTTGCCTCAGCCTATCCTTGAACTCGATCCTTGTTGCCCCGCCGGGCCTAACATCGCATGCATACGGTTCTCCCTTGTCTGGGCAAACAAGCAACTCGTCATGCGTATGCTCCGCGCTGAGCAGGATTCCACGTTCCCACCACCGGGCATGTCCGGCCGCCGGTCGTACCATAACCCAATCACCAGTTTCTAGGTTCACCGCCATTACTGGCCAGCCACTTTCTGTATCACCCAATCAAGCACCCGGATCATCCCGAACATGAACGCTCCTCCCCCGGCCGCCGTACCCGTCATGCGAACGGCTTCCCTTCTGTTCTTCCCGTTGGCTACGACGGTCTTCTGCTTCATGCTCTTGAGTTGATGTAGAACCGTCCTGCCCAACGAGCAATGCGTTTCCGGGTTTTCCAGCCATTCTGTCACCCGCTGTTGCGAGACCTTCAAGTCCTCTACACTTGTCTTCACCGATCCCAGCGTTTCAGAAACGTACAACTTGAACTTGAGGTCATCGCTTGCTATCGCTCTTGCATCATCCTGTGCACTCATAGCCATACCGCCCGCGGTTAGTATTTCACCTGAACAGTCTCCCGCGCTCGTTCATCACAAGCACGCCACCGTCGTGTGCAAAGCAGGCACCTCCCACAATGCCTCGACCTGCATGAGAAACCGGGACAGCTTTCTCAGAATTCAGCAGGTATCCACCGGTAAATGTCCACAGCAGCAGCATCCCATCTTCCCTGTCGGCAGCAACGCAAACACCCTCAGCACCGTGTGTCTCGATGTCGGATAGGCTACATTCGGTCAGAAATCCGTCTGAGAGCGCGTCTAAGCGGCAAAGACGGATAGGGCTGAATGCTGCACCAAACCCATCCCACAGATCCAGTAGAAGACTGCTTCCACCGTCACCGGTCCAGTTCTTCATGGCCACCACGGGGAACCCGTCAAAGACTGTCATTGCATCAACGTCGTCCCAGGAGAAGAACTTGTATACACGCTGTACCCTAGCCTCGTGTTCGGATACCTTGCACTCGATGACACGGTGCCACTCGGATCCGTTCTGCACGTTCTCCAGAATCCAGATCTTGTCTCCCTCGGCGGCAATGTCCTCCCAGTCGTGGTTCGCCCAGGAACCGCCACCAGGACTCAGCACAGCCAAGGTGCCGAGGATTGCGAAGTGCCGGTCAGTTGGCTCGATCTCGTATACAAACGCGTCCTTCTGATTCTGGATACCTTCCACATGGTCGCTGATGGCGTAGTAGGATACGGAACTTCCAGGCTTCCGGCAGATGCCGCTCCACTCCATCCGTTGCCGCCACTCAGGCAGAGTTTCCGAGGTCGATGCTTCGCATGGAGTCCATGAAGCAATCAGGGCAGTAACCGTGAGACACATAAGAGCCGTCATCCACTTCTTTGTCTGTCCACTTGTCGCCATCTTCTCGTACCTTTCTGCAAACGCAGCAACGATATGTCAATTCATCCGCTCGTAGTCCGCTGATTTGTTTCATTCAATCTTTCCAACCCGACAATCGTCGCTACTCCTTTGGGACTTCCTCAAGGCCAGCGTCTGAAAGAACCTGTGGCGAACTCCCCACAAAGAACAGCAGCCTTGCGGGCTGGCTAATCTGCGCGTCACGCCACGCCTCTATCTCCGCGAGCGTCAGGTTGAACCCCTTGTTCCGTGCACACTTCACGTCAATGCACAACACCCTCGCCTCTTTCGACGGGTCAGCCGCCAACCGCCATAGCGGTAACCCGGAAAACACAACCTGCCTCGCGTCGTTAAGCCGCTGACTCAGCTTTGCCCTGATGAGCTGAACGTCTTCCTGTATCATAGTTGTCGAGCCGACGACGTACAGATACTTGTCCGCCCCGGCCAGCATCGGCATGAGGCATACGGCAAGAACGAGGAGCAGCTTCTTCATCATCTGATCTCCAGGTTGTTTGTCGGGTTCGTGTTGAGGACGATATTGCTCACGGCTGCCTGACTCAATGCGTTCGTGTATCCACGGAAATCATCGAGTTTCCCCCACCAAGCATTCTTTCCAACCATGAACCCGATGTACCTGACGCCGCCCGCCAAGTCGATCGCGCCGAAAGCTCCGTTGTCAACAGCTTTCAGAATCTCGCCGTCCAGATAGAATGTTGCCAACGATCCGTCTCTAACAACCGCCATGTTCTGCCACACGCCGGAAGAAGTTCTCGGATCACTGAGGGAGTTGAGCCCATACGCCTGCTGGTCTGTGTCATATACCAAACACCAGAAGTCGTCATCGTCTGCACCGTCGCCATTTACGTACATGTCGATTTCTGAATAGTCATTCGTAAGGCCGTGCATATTAAACAGGCCGCGCTTGACGTTGTGTCCAAGCTCGTTCGTGTTGTGCATCCAGATCGAGAATGCCCAGTTATTTGTTCCAGGATCATAATCTGCGGAATAATCGAACTCGAACCAGTCGTCGGCCCCGTCGAACTCATAGGCGTACTCGACGCGCCCATACGAGTTCGTCCCGGCCACGATCCGGCTCGGGCCGGTAGCGACGTTCGGCATAGAGGTGGCCACAAGCGACGCGATGGCGTCAACCGTGCCGACGGCGTTCGTCGT
>DATKWR010000912.1:0-5103 GCA_035529475.1 Sedimentisphaerales bacterium
AACAATGAAAAACCTGCTCGCTCTTGATCCAAGCTGGCGTCGGGCGAACTGAGCACATCGTATCTGCGCAGCATGATGTTGTGGCAGAAACCTCTCGATCAAACGTCTGGTAGCGGGGCTGCAGTCTGCCAACTCCAGATAGAAGCGATATACGGACTCTGAGTAATCGAGTGGAGTACCGACACTGGTGGCATCGGGCTGATTGGTGGCTTCTGCATTCATTAAGTGACTTTCTCATGTTGCTTGCTGCGCAATCGGTCCAGCAAGATCCACATGTATTCTCTCTTTGGTTTTACTGATTTGTTGCTGGCTGCACGGAGCGCCACGCTTTGGCTTCCTGATCCCACACCAGGGACTCGACGCAAGGCGTAGGGTTGATGCCACCGCATCTTGAGCCGTGGACGTCCATTAGCAGCACGCGGTTTCGGCCAAACGTAAGAACATCCCAGCCCTGATTAAGTAGCGAAGTCACTGTATCGCCAACAAGGAAGTGGGACTCACAGCCACCTGTGCCACAGTAAAGCGAGGCCGCAGAAGAACAGGCAAAGGCAGAGTTATCGAGAGCCCAGTCAGGCCTTAAATCACCATCGAGATCGACCCGACTGACCGCACCCCACTCAAGTGCGAATTCGCCATTCTCAAAGTCTGCGCAAGCCTTCTTAGCCGTTTCGACCTTCTCCACCAAAGGATTTGGAAGGGCGGACAAGTCCTGAGCCTGACCGGATGAAGCAAACGAGCAAATCATCACAGCCATTGCTATACGATTGATGATGCTGAGCATCCTGATACTCCTCTCCTCGTCGCCCTCGTCCTTGTCGTTTGCGAGAGTGTTCAATTGCATTTACGATAGGTGTAGTCCCCGAACTCGACCCAGTCCTTGTCTCCATCCCTGAAGACAAGAAACTCGGACTTGTCCTCGCCCAGCAAGGCAACCACGAAGCCCTTGGGTGGCTGCTGGTTGCTGCCGAAATAGCTGTAGGCGGTCATGGCCCGAATGGTATCACCGTTGACGGTGACCCGAGCATCCCATTGGTCCTGTGCATTCTCAAGGATGACATATTCGATCTGACGCTTCACTGCTCCGCCACCGCAATATACCACGCCTTCCGGCGCTTCCATCGAAGTGGAAGTATTTGCTGCGCCAGATCCACCTGGAGCTGTGCCGCCCGCTGATCCAGACGCGCCACCGCTACCCTGCAGAAAGCGCCCGTTCACCCATCCGCGTTCCCGCATGTCTGTCATCATCTCGATCTCGCACCAGCGCGAGTTGCCATGCGCCTCGCAGCCAAGGTTACGAACGGTATCACCGTTGCCGAGCGCACCAACGATACGGTAGTTCGCTCCTGGGCCATTGCGCACGTTGAGGACGTCGTTGGCAGCGACACCCGTGACTTGCATGAGGTCAGAACCGCCCGAACTTTCACTGTTCCCACCGTTACCGGCACTGACTTCAGCACGTAGCTCGTCGATACGCTGCTTGTACACTTCGCGAAGACAGCGCGGAGCACCACACTGGTTTCGTTCAGCAATCCAGTCCTTCTGCTCTGCCCGGATGCGCCGGTTTGCGGACGCCCATGGCGCATCACGCAGTGCGATCCTGTATGCCTCGGCCAACTCACTGTCGAGTTCGGCAAGCCGGGGTTTGTCGCAGATCAAATTTTCGACACGAGTACTCGCCTTGCTGCAGTCAAAACTTGGCTGGGCCTGTGCGGTGCCTATAACTGAAAGCATCCCTGCGACGAGCGCGGAAACTAGTAATTTTGACTTAACAGAAAGGATAACCATGGTTTTTCCTTTTGGTGGTTGGAGTGTCCGCCCTATATGGGGCAACGAAGTATATGAGCGAACGATTATGGCTAAAAATGCAACGGGCTCTCCTAAGCGTCGTGTTCAGACACAATCACGAAATCCTTGCCAGAGCGTCGTTCTGGATGCAGCGGAAGATCAGTCATGACCAGCATCATGCCAGGATGCATACGTTCTTGCAGGGAAGAGATTGAGGCGCGGTCTGCATTGATCCGCTTGATAACTGCTTCTTCCGGTTCATGAAAACCGTTGGTAAGTGTTGGATGATGCCCAACCGCATGCCAGGCGAGACCTTTGCGGCCATCATGGGGACGGTTGAGGACAAATACGTGCTCTCCAAGCGGAGTTTGCGCATCACGAATAGTAGCGCGGCCCTTGGAGACAATCTCTCCGTTTTCCATGATCAGGATTTCCTGGTCGGCGCGGCTGACAAGGACGGACGTTGTTACACCCTTCTCGTGTGGTATTTTCTTGCCCTTGAGATTGGCAACCACTGCTTCGAACTCATGCTCTGCGTGCTGGTCAAGCGCCATGCCCGGATGAACCACCTCGCGCGGTTGTGTATGTCCGTTGGCGATTATGACAGGCGTTCCCAGGTGAGTAACCGTGAACAGTAGGGCTGAGAACTTCCTGGGAAGCCGGACACATCCGTGAGATGCCGGGTATCCAGGCAACTTGCCGGCGTGCAGCGCAATTCCCGACCAGGTAAGCCGGTTCATGTTGGGCATTGGAGCATTGTTATAGGTGGACGAACGGTGATGCTTATCCTTCTGCAGGATCGTAAATACTCCTGTTGGAGTTCTGTGGCCTTTCTTGCCTGTCGAACAGGTTGAAACACCAATACGGATTCCGTTGCGATACACATGCACCAGTTGATCAGGCAGCGACACGATGATCGAAACAGGTCCGGATTTTGCCCTCTCTGGATGCCAGGAGAATTGTCCCGGCTTAAGTTCATGCGCTTCCTTGTACACCTGATTGGCAAGGCTGCTTGCTGACCAAAAAGAAAGGCCTGTGGCCGTTATGCCTGCCAAGGCAGTACGCCTGGAAACTGTCTTCTGCTTGTTCATGTTCAACTCACTCTTTCCGTTCAGCTGTCTTCTGCAAGGTATATTTGGGCAGCATAGCCCCGCAAGCCGCGATACTCGATTTCACACCAGGTCCCCTTGTCGATGTTGCTCCACCGGCATCCGTAATTGCGTACACCACGAGCATTATGCGGCAGACGGCCAATTCGCCGGCTGGCCAAGCTGTCGCGCGCATGCACATACAGGACATCATTCGCTGCCACATCAACCACTCGCCAGTTGTCCGGACCGCCTGCATTGCCGTCAGCATAGTCCGGGGTGTATGCGGCGGGTTGCGCCTGGTAGTAATAGAACTGGCCGTCGACCACCCGCCCGCGTCTGTCGAAATGGCAGGTAAAATGGATGAGATGGTCGCTATCAGACCAGCGGAGTGTTCCATCTCCCTGCAATGTCCGATTTCTCAAATGGCCTGTTACGAACCGCAACCGATCGAAACGTGAATGCGAGTGTCGCAGTTGCCGGGCAATTTCATGCCGACACGCCTTGTTGAGGTGTTGCCGGTCGCGGAACGGATTGCCCCGTGCGTGAGCCGGATGGGGTGCGTTTTCAAAGTCAGATTTGCCGACCGCTTGTGGCGTGCCCAGAAGAGTTGTTCCCAGCACACCTTTACCTACCGCAAGGGCCGGTCGGTTTGCCGGATGAACTCGCATCGCAACCACCTCACCATGAACAACACGACAAGTGAACTCGTCTGGTTGGCTGCGATGGCGAACTACTTCGCCCTTGACCCAGAAATGCTCGCTTCCAGCGCGACGCACACTTACACCGCTGAATGCCGAGCGGCGCACACCGTATTGCTCGCCAAGCCGGCGCTGGCATGCCCGGCGCGCGTCGCGAGCGCTGAAGTGTACAGGATTATCGACGCTGTCATCATCAATGCTGTCAGCTGCCACATCATCGCTGTCAGCAGTGCTATCACTACCAAGGTTGCTCAGACTGGACTGTTGGCCATTACCTGCGATCTCGAAAGTAATGTCATATTTGCATGTCTCGTCGCGCCGCGCTGCATTGCGCATCATGTACACTTGTACTGTGTAATCCCCTGAGGCAGGCAACTGGCTGGCAAATTCATTGCCAGTGACTGATCCGTTGAAGATTGCCGTCTGAGATCCAGGTGGCAGCACGTTGAAATAGCAGCTCGGGTTGTCCGGATTGAACAGGATAGACATGCTCTGGCCCGAAGATGCCCCTAGTCGGTAGTTGATGCCGTCGTAACCCTGAATGGAACCGGAAAGGCTTGCGGAAGTCGCCCCTGCGGAAAAACGTACGGTTTCGCTCCGGTCAGCGGCAAACCCGGGAAGGGTGAAAATCGCGGCAAGACCGGCAACCGTAATACCATAAACAACCGCTGAAAATTTGCGAAGTTTCATCTCCACAGCCTCCATATTTCCAATGCCTCGACGCCCGAAATGCCCGACCAACAGTGTGTTTAGTCAGGGCATTTCCGGCGCCGACTGCATCGATTTAAATCAAACTATCGAAATTTGAACTGGGTGACTTTGCTGCCAACTACGGTGCATCGGGCAACCAAATTGCGCCTTACCCCACCTTGAAGCCTTTGCTTTACCGCAAGCGCCACGCGCCAATTGGAGCCGTTAAAGTTCGCTCTGCGGACATTGCGCAAAGTGACGCCGTGGCCACCACGACGGGCGGTTCTGCGCTGCGCCTTGTGCAAGCAGGCAGCAATGGCATTATCGCGGCCACCATAGCCATGATGATAGCCATAGTTCGGATTACCCTCATGGGCCTTCGCAGCTGCAGCTGCTGCAATCAAGGCGAAAGCGCCAGCCGCGATGGCTATGCCAGTGTCGGAGTGATTGTGGCGATGTCCGTGCTTGCTGGAGTGATCGGCACCATGATGATGACGGTGACCGTTATTGTCATGAGATTGCGCAATTGGCGCGGCTAGCATAAGGCTGCCAGTGCAAATCACAGCTAAGAGAGATTTTTTCATAAGAGCTCCTCGGTCTTAGAACCAAAAAAATTACGTCCTACAGAAAATATGGATCACAATAATTCTTGACCATAACTCCATTATTTCACCTATGCAATTCACCGACGTGGCAATTATCAAGATGTGGAACGATACCCTCAAGGGACATCGCAACCGCATTTGGCCACACGTGAGAAAGTCGGTAAGGGCGATCCCAAACCATGGCACGCCTGCGAATAGCAATAGCCCCACAAGTATTGCCAGTCCGAGAAGCCA
>DATKWR010000913.1:0-6521 GCA_035529475.1 Sedimentisphaerales bacterium
ATTGAGTCAACCATCTCGGCGGGCGGGCGGATGTTCTACTTCTTCGACGAAGGGCTCATTGGCATCACCGATGAGCGCCTGCCCGATCGCTGGTCGCTGATTTGCCGTGATGCGTTCAACGGAAAGCTGCTTTGGAAGCGACCGCTGAAAGCATGGGGTTGGCGCGAATGGAACCCGGCCCGATGGGAAGGAAAGGACTGGACGACCATCACCGGCGGGCGAACCGATGTACCCAATGAAAATCAGCGCCGAATTGTCGCGGACGGCGACCGGGTGTACACAACGCTTTCGTACCGGGCGCCGATGTCGATCCTCGATGCCGCTACGGGAGACGTCATTGCGACGGTCGAAGAAACGCAAAACGCAAGTGAGATTCTGATTAGTGATGGTGTGGTTCTTGTCTATACGCGAGAATCAACGGAGGCTGTTTCTCGTCGCAGGGGAGCCAAGGACATTGCAGCAGGGGCGCTCGTGGCTGTCAACGGGCGGACGGGAAAGATGCTCTGGGAAAAGCAAACTGGCCAGATTCGACCCCTGATGCTGGCGATTGATAACGGCCGGATCATTTATTTGAGCGAGAAGGACCTT
Organism: Sedimentisphaerales bacterium; assembly: GCA_035529475.1. Lineage (GTDB taxonomy): Bacteria > Planctomycetota > Phycisphaerae > Sedimentisphaerales > Anaerobacaceae. The sequence goes on from DATKWR010000913.1 coordinate 589, forward strand.
GTCGCGCTCGACCTGAAAAATGGCCGCGAGCTGTGGAACGTCCAGCCGAAGCAGAACGCGCCGAAGACGCTGCTGACTGTTGATGACGTCGTGGTCATGCAGGGGGGAAAGCTTGTTGCCGCTCACGACGCCGTGGACGGCAAGCTGCTTTGGGACAAGACCGTGCCCCAGATCGGCGGGGGGGAAGGGGACGATTTGTTCGTCGTCGATGGATTGGCCTGGCGCGGTATACTGAACGTAAACGAAGACGGCCAGCCGGCCGGTAAGAGCCCCGACGCACTGGTGATTGGCTGGGACCTTCGTTCGGGCGAGGAAAAGAAACGCATCCTCGTCAAGAACCTGCGAAGTCCTGAGCACCATCATCGCTGCTATCGCAACAAAGCAACCACCCGGTATCTCATCAGCTCTTACGAAGGCACGGAATTCCTGGACTTCCAGGACGATAACCACGGCCAGAATAATTGGCTTCGCGGCGCGTGCAAGTACGGAATGTTGCCATGCAACGGTATGCTGTATGTGCCGTCAGACCAATGTTTCTGCGAACCCGGCGCCAAGCTGCTCGGCTTTACCGCGGTCAAAACCGCGCCGGAAACTCCCCTTAAGGAAGTGGCAGACGACAAACGGCTGGAGAAAGGCCCAGCGTATGGTATGGCACTGCAACCCAAACCGTCTTCGACCGACAACTGGCCGACGTTTCGTCACGACCCGGCTCGAAGCGGAAGTACGCCTTGCTCCGTACCCGCCGATGTCTCGGTGGCCTGGAAGGCTGAGTTGAAGGGCAAGCTCACGCCGCCCGTGGCCTGCAGCGGCAAGGTTTTCGTCGCCAAATCCGATGCCCACACGGTCTATGCGCTCGACGCGAAAAGCGGCCAGGTTCTGTGGCATTTCACGGCCGGCGGGCGGATCGACTCGCCGCCGACTGTCAAAGACGGCATGGTATTGTTCGGCTCGGCAGACGGCCGCGTTTATTGCGTGCGGGCTTCGGATGGAAGCCTTGTGTGGCGATTCCTCGCAGCTCCGTGCGACCGGCGCATCGCCTCCTTCGACCAGGTGGAATCGGTCTGGCCCGTACACGGCAGCGTTCTGATGCACGAAGGCGCAGCCTACTTCACAGCAGGGCGTTCCACTTATCTGGACGGCGGCATCCGCGTCTATGGCCTGGATCCGGCTACGGGTAAGATTCTGCACAAGGGCCTTTTGGAAGGGCCCCATCGTCAGGTGGAGGGCGAACGCGATCTCGGTTTCTTTGTTCTCGGGGCGAATTCCGACGTGCTCGTCAGCGAAGGCGGATTCCTCTACATGCGTCAGAAGAAGATGACGCCTGATCTCAAGGAGATCAAGGCCGAGGTTTTGTCGAGTAAAGGCGCCCAGGACGTGGGTCTGCATGTGTTCTCGACGTCGGGTCTCTTGGATGATTCATGGTACAATCGCACTTTCTGGATGTATTCGAAACGGTGGCCCGGGTTCCAGTTGGCCAACCAGGCCCCCAAGTCTGGGCAGCTTCTCGTGGTTGATGATGAGAAAACGTATGCCGTCAGCGTTTTTTATCGTCGCAACGTACACACCACGATGTTCTTCCCGGCCAAAGAAGGCTATTTGCTCTTCTCGGACCTCAATACGACCGAGCCGCAGATTGTCGGCGAGCAGGGGGCGCGCAAACCCCTTGCATGGCTGCCGCAATCGGATTACGACCGTGGAAGCGGCCGCGGGATCTGGACGCTGGATCGTGAGGCTTTCGGACTCGACAAAATGATCGGCTACACGCGGGCCGAACCGCCGACCTGGACACTGTGGCTTGCCGTGCGAATCCGTGCCATGGTCAAAGCAGGGGACACTCTGTACGTGGCCGGTCCTCCCGATGTTCTTGATCCGAAAGATCCTTTCGCTGCTTTTGAAGGTCGCAAAGGGGCCCGAGTCGTGGCTGTATCGGGCAAGGACGGTACGAAATTGTCCGAAACGCAGCTTGATTCTCCGCCGGTGTTCGATGGCATGATCGCCGCGGCTGGACGGCTTTTTGCTTCTTTGCAGGACGGAAGCATCGTGTCTTTGGCGGCAAAATAGTGAGGGGCGGCAGGGTAGCGCTCTGTCGTTCGACGCCTTGCGGATAAAAGCGCGCTATCTCCCGGCGGAGGCCGAGACGAAGGTCCGCCCATGTTGGACGCTTTCGATGGCCTTGAACAGGTCTGTGGCCACAGACCTCTTCAGGACAAAGCCCGAAGCCCCGGCGGACATGACTTCATCAATCGCGGTCGACTCATCGTGGACGCTCAAAATGATCAGTTTCAGCTCAGGGTAGGAATCGTTGATTGTGCGAGCAATGCTTGCTTCGCCTGATGCAGCCAAAGACAAATCCACTACCGCCAGATCAGGTTTGATTCGCTCCACCGCCTCGAAAAGAGAGCGCTTGTCGGCTACCATCACAACGCTCTCGAACATCGTCTCCAGCAGCCCCCGTATGCCGTCGAGCAGGTTTGGGTGCCTGTCTGCGAGAATCACGCATCTGCTCTTTTCACTTGCCATGACTCGATTCTCTCCGGCGTGTCTTGAGCAAGAATGCCGGCCCCAGCTAATCCTGTCATCCCCTTATCTGTCTTGCAGCCGGAGTCAATCGCGCCCCATGACGAACGTAGTCTTCAGCTTTAGTCCATTATGAACAATTGCAGGTTCGATTGCTACTGGTAGAATTACGGGTTTTTTGGCGGGAAAAACAAAGAGCCGGGTTTCTCAGATCGAGACAATACCGTGCTTAATGGCGAAGTGTACGAGCTCGGCGCTGGTTTTGATGCCCAACTGCTCCATCATGTTATACTTGTGAAATTCGACGGTTCTTGTGGAAATGTGAAGAATCCTGGCGATTTCCTTGGCGGACTTGCCCTCCGCCAACAATTGCATGACTTCTCGCTGCCGCATGGTGAGCGAGCCGAACGTGCCTGCCTTGATCTCTCCGTCGCCCTTGTACAAGTGCATAAGTTCCTGGGCAATAACGGGGCTGATAAACGTGTTTCCCTTCAACGCCTCTTCGATAGCGGTTTTCAACTCTGAAGGTGCGGAGTGTTTCAGAACATAACCCAAAGCCCCCACCTCGAAGGCTTCCTTGGCGTACATCGCGTCCTGGTGCATCGTCAGGAAAACGACCTTCGTGTTGGGGCGGGCCTTTCTTATCTGGTTGACGGCATCGATTCCGTTGAGCAAGGGCATGCCGACATCGACCACGATTACGTCAGGATGAAGCTTCTGCGCTTGTTCCAGGAGTTCGCGGCCGTCCTCAACCGCCCCAACGATTTCGTATTCATCCTCCAGGATGCCTTTGAGACCTTCCAATACGATTTTGTGGTCATCGGCCAGTAAAACGGTCGTCTTGCTCATTTTCGCTCTCCTGATAAGTGGACCGTGACCGTGATTACGGTACCCTCTCCCGGCTTCGATTTCACCTGGAGTTTTCCCTGGATCAACCGAACGCGCTCTTCCATGCTGACGAGCCCCAACCCGGCTCCTGCTCGTCCCTGAACGGGGTCGAAGCCAACTCCTGAGTCCTCGATTGTGAGCGTGATACAATTATCACTGCCGGCCAGCTTCAACTGCGCCTGCTTTACTTTAGCATGCCTGGCGATATTCCTCAAGCCTTCCTGGGCAATTCTGAACAGACAAATAGATACGTCCCGCGGAATTCCTGGGGGGATGTCCTTGCACTCATACATGATCACGATGCCTTCGCGCCGGGTGAAATTGACGCACTCCGATTGCAGGGCTTGCCTCAGTCCGAGATCATCGATGATTGAAGGATGGAGCTGCCGCGATATGTTGTGCACGTCGGCGGACAGCTCCACCATCTGTTCCTTCATTTGCGTGATTTTCTCGCGAATCGCGTCCGGCGCCGAGTCGAGCTGTTGTTCGAGCTTGCCGGCGTCGATGGCCAGCACGGCCAACCTCTGCGTGAGGTCGTCATGCAGCTCCCGGGCGAGGCGCCGGCGTTCCTCTTCCTGCACGGACAGCAACCTGCCGGTGAGTCTCCATAGCGCCTCCCGGCTCTTCGCCAGTTCCGACGTTCGCTCTTCGACCCGCATTTCCAGCTCGTCACGGGCCTTCTGCAGGTCATCGAGAGCTTCCCGGCGCTGCCTTTCCCATCGGTCTGTCTCCAATCGGGCCCCGAGGATGGGAGCGACGTAGGCGGCAATCATCTCCAGCAACTCCTGATCAGCCTTTTCATAGTCCGTCGCCTTGTTTCCCACCAGAAGGTTTCCAATAACGCGTCCCTGGTAGATCAGAGGAACATCGAGTGCCCGCGCAACGGGAATGTGTCCCTCGGGTACGGTAAAGGGTCTGTTCGAGCACAATGCTTTCTTCTCGGTCATGGCTCTGCCCCAGATGCCGCCCCATGACTCCCGCGGGAACACGTAGTCTTTTTCGACCATCCGGCACTGGTCCCAGATGTCCCGGGTCATTGATGGACAAACGAACGCCCCATCCTCATTGATATACCCGAAGACGCCGTGCTTACTTTCCATGGCCTCCAGAACCACGTGTAAAACTTCCGCGTACATTTCTTCATTAGGCAGCGTCAGGAAAATCTGGGCGATCTTGCTTCTGATGGCCAGCTCATGCTCCGACCTTCGCAGTGCCTCTTCCGCTGCTTTTCGCTCGGTGATATCGTGAGCGACGTGGACCGCGCCGGTTGGTTCGCCGTCTGCGTTGCGAAGGGGCGTCACGCAAATAGAGAAATGGCCGCCAAGCCGCTGTTCGTACACCTCCGACCAATGCTCCTTCCCATCGGCCAATAGCTGAACATATGGGCAGGATTTCACGGGGACCTCCACGCCGTGTATGACTTCATAGCAGTGCCGTCCTACCAGGTCCGCCGGCGCGCACGCGAGCCGGTCCGCCACCGCCTTGTTGGCACGGACGATCCGGTGCGCCCGATCAAGGATGCAGATCAAATCCGGGACAGCCTCGAAGGTGCGTTCCCACTGGTCACGGGCCTGGCGAAGGTCTTCTTCGGCCTGCTTGCGTTCGGCAACCTCCCGCTCGAGGTCTTCCTTCGCCCGCTCCAATTCAGCCGTGCGTTCCCGTACGCGTGACTCCAGTTTCTCCCAGCTCTCCTGCAGAGCTTCTTCCGCCTGCTTTCGCTCGGTGACGTTGCGATTGCTCACGCGGAGCCCCAGGAACTCCCCGGTTTTGTACTTCACGGGCTTGCAGGCATGCTCGATCCAGCGGATGCGGCCGTCCTTGGTTTGGATTCGAAACTGGATCTCCATGAACGTCGGGTTCTCGAGTTCCTCGTGGCGGTGGTGCTTCCAGAGGTCCCCGTCCTCGCTCACGACAATGGCGGCAAGCAGTTCCGGATTGCCGATGAACTCCTCCGCCGTGTAGCCGGTAAGACGGTGGCATGAAGGTGAAACGTAGCTCAATGTGCCATCAGGCTTCTCCCAGTATTCCCAGTCGTAGTTGAAATCAGCGACAATTCTGTAACGCAGTTCTGCCTCTTGCAGCCTCTCGATGCTTTCTCGCAGTTCGGCGGTACGTTCTTCAACTTCGCTCTCCAGGTTTTCCTTGGCCGCCTTGAGGGCGTCCTCGCTCTGCTTCAAATCCCTCAGCAGCAAAGCAAAAGGATCTGTAAGGCCCGTTTGAATGATGGCTCTATAGATAAGATAGAACGAGATGATCTTGAGGTAGTGGCCCATCAAGTTGAGAGAGTCTTCGACACTGACGTAACGCGTGAAGACCAGCTCCGAGGCGATGGTGACCGCTATAGATGCAATGAGCAGATGCAGAACGTGGGGCTCGAACTCCCGGCGCTGCGTGAGCAACATTACGATAGAGGCCAGCAGCAGAAGGCAGATAACGTATTCACTGACCTTCTTGAAAACTGTCTGTCCCTGGCCTTCCACAAAACACGTTGGGAAAATATTCCAGTAAAAGATGAATGCCAGCAGAAG
>DATKWR010000914.1:0-6105 GCA_035529475.1 Sedimentisphaerales bacterium
CCCTTCTTTCCCGGTTTCAATATCATTGTAAGACTCGAAGTCATCGACCACAAGGTATTCCTGTGTCGAGAGACTCCAGACATCTCCCTGCCAGGTTGACGGCGTCTCGGCCTCATTGACCTCATCGACGCGCCAGTAGTAGGTACTCGCCAGATCCAGAGAGGTAGCATAGGTCGGCGAGGTTACAGTCACAACAGGAGCGGTCCCATCTATCATGGCTTGCTCGTCAGTGCTCAGATAGACGTTGTGCTTAGTCGCCTCGCGGCCTGCTCGCCAGTTTAGCGTCACATCCGGGGCCATGTCTGTTGTCCCGGAAGCCGGATCAGGCTCTCGGGCCAAAACGGGGATGCTAAAGAAGCGCACCTCACTGAGACCATATTGGCTCAGGATGCCTCCCCAGTTGCTGTTCGCGCTGATCTTGACATATCTTGCAGCGACACCACCAAGATCGACGGTGGTATTAGCTGCATAACCAGGCGCACCAGGCCCCCGGGTGAACTCGTGGGTCGTACCTAATGGGGTCCAAGTGGCACCATCGGTCGAGTATTCAATCGCAGCTTCTTTGATTCCCAAACCGATAGCCGTCTCAATAAGGGTATTGTGGTTCCAAACTTGTATCTGATACAGCTTATACACTCTGTCGAACTCATATAGTACCCAAGTCGGCTGCGCCCCGGTCATACTGCTGAGCCACATGTCTGTATTGGTTACCGAGTGCAGATCCTCGGCGTCCAACCCCGAGCCATTGATGGTATTGACCGGTCCCTCCGTCGCGCTATTCGAGCTCGAAGCTGTGGCGGTGATGTGGCTAGCACTTATGGGATAGGCAACCGGTTCCACTGTGAAGCTCCAGACATTGCCCTTATAGATGGTAGAATCCGGCGGAGCATTCACTTCATCGATCCGCCAGTCGTAGGTCGTGCCGAACTCCAGACGCCCTGGGTCATACGTGGTTTCGCTGTGCCCCTGACGGACCAGCACGCCCCGCGGGTCCTTGCGGCTGGCGTCATTCACATCATCGAACGCCGTGCCCAAATAGACGTCGTGAGTATTGGCATAGATACCCGGCGTCCAGCCAAGAACAAGATCACGAGGCACATCCGTCTCATCTGCTTCCGGTTGGGGATCCCTGGCCTTCGAAGGACTACCGCCTACCACGTCTTCAAACGTTGTAGCGATGCGGATCTCGTCAATGAAGAACTTGAGTGATGAGATATTAATGGTGTCGAACTGACTTTGGTCGAGGTCCGGCTTATTGGAAGGCCAGTTCCTGCTGGAAAGAGCGGGTTGGGCGGCAATCAGGGCGTCGAATGCCGCCTCACTCAGCGTGTCCGTTTCCAGGAAACGGACGACCGAGATGATGTCCTCACCTGCGGTGTCGGCGTCCCATTCGATCTTGCCGATGACGATATTAGTCGCTCCGAAAGATCCGTCGCTGGGATTGGAAACCTGCCATGCCATGGTGTAGGCTGGTGGCTGCCCCACCTCGACCAAGCCGCCATCGCAGGTTGTGGTGCTGCAAAAGGCTGTCACAATTCCGTCGTGTGCACCGAAGACGCCGCCGAGGTATCCGCCCGGAGATTGGTGCTTCACCCCTCCGCTAAAGTACTGCGGGTAAACTTCAAACAAGTTGAACCGAGGTGGACCACCAGTGGCTCCGATTCCGTTGCCCGAGTTGATCAACGAGAGGCCCCGACTGCCATTGGTCGTCGTGTCGGTGCAGATCATGAACTGTGGTGACCCCTGGTTCCGGTCCCAAGCATGGGCTCCCACGTAGCTGAACCAAGTCGTCGTTCCGGACTGGAAGGAGGCCGTCACACTGGGATCAAGCCCGATGGAAGCATCCAGGTTGCCGGTCCCACCGTCAGTTCCAAAAGCCAACCCGCGATCCTCCGGGCCGGCCATCCCTGCAAAGCCACCCGTCGTCGGCAGGTTGTCAACCGTCCCGTCGAACACGTTCAGCCCGCCAGTGGGCGGGACGTAGACGTCGACGGCAATGCCAGTAAGCTGGCCTTCCGGGTGGACTCGCCAGCCGTCAGCACAGCCGATGTCCGTGGTCACCCAGGTCCCTATCGTGCCCAATGCGCCACCCTGCCCGTTGAGCCACCCGTCCGGGTAGTCGAACGGTTCGTAGACAAGTACCTTGGCCTGCGCCGGCAGACACACAAGCACAACGAATCCAACTGCTGCAAAACATAATGACTTCTTCATTGCACTACCTCCTAAAAAACGAACTTCCAATTGATGTCTTTCTCCTTTCCACGTGTTGAGGTGAAATCTCCATATCTCACCCGAAGTATGGATCACGCCCCATTCGGGGCGTTCCTTAATGCAGCGGAAGTGAATTCAAAGGCCTGACTTTCGGCTTAGCCACAAAGCAAAAGCTTCTCGAAAGTGCTGAATGATATGTCTGCTGCTCATCGCGTTAACGCCATCTGTAAAACACAAAACGCCTTATCATCAACTCACACTATCTGGACGCATTTACACAATGTCCCAGATTGTCTATATCAGCTTTTTCCAACCGGGATTTCCCATTCAACTTCATGAACAGCATTTCTGTATACTTTGACACTTCTCCGAAGACACTCCCGTAACGATTCAAGTCCTATAATAGCAAAACTACATTGCAATGTCAACAACTTTTCGGCAAATTCGATACGCCATATCGCAGCAAACACAGAAAAAACGAGGTGCTTCTGTAATCCAGTCTTTCAAAATGTCGTTCTTTACGCTCGATCTTTGTTTGAACTTTGAACTGGTCGTAACCTCTCTATTCTTAGGATGTTATGAGCCTTCTTGAAAGAAAGAACTTTCGGCCTTGTGTTTTTCGCCGTAGTCCGCTTTTCGCCGCCTTCACCAAAGCTGAGGCGGTGAAAAGAAAGGCGCAGGCGAAAAACAATTCGCCGGATTCGCAGGAGCCGACCTTCACCTTTTGGCTGCGGCGGAGCGAAGCGAAGCCGCGCTGGGAAGAATCCAAGTGGAGTCGTTCAATAGCCTGAGCTATATGACACCATCAGATTGTACGTCGTATAGCCGCTGCTCGCCCGTCCTTTCAGGAGCATCGTTTGCCTTCTTGCCCGGGCAATGCGGCGAAGATTTTCTTGTTGGCGGCCGGGAAGGCGTACTTCTTCAATTGCCCCGGGAGGACCCACTTGTAATCCACGCAACCGGCGCACCGGGGCTTGCCCGATTCGTGAGCGCATTCGAAAGCATGGAGCGTAATGGAGAAATGAGAGTACGCGTGCTGCACCGTAACCAGAGGACGAACAACCCGAACCCTGACACCCAATTCCTCGCGGACTTCGCGAAGCAGAGCCGCTCTAAGCGATTCGCCTTTTGCGACTTTTCCGCCGGGGAATTCCCATAGGCCCCCGAGCAATCCTCCGGCCTTGCGCTTGTCTATCAGAATCTTGCCCTTCTTGTAGATGACACCTACGACGACCTTGTGCCGAGGCAGGGGTTTCTTGCTGGCTCGTGTGGGGAGTCTGTCCTGTTCGCCGTGAGCCTTCGCTCCGCACATCCGCCCGAGCGGACAGTCGTCACAGTGCGGACTCCGGGGCAGACAGACGGTTGCCCCGAGCTCCATCATCGCCTGATTGAAGAACCGGGCCTTGCCTGAGGGCAAAAGCCCTTCCGCTAGACGCCAAAGACGCTTCTGTGTCCGGCTCGAACGCGGGTCTTCGCGAACGCGGAACAGCCGGCACAGCACGCGGGTCACATTTCCATCGACGACGGGCTCATCCCGGTTGAATGCGATGCTCGCAATCGCCCCGGCGGTGTAAAGGCCGATGCCGGGCAACTTCAGCAGGTCGCGCCTGGCTTGTGGAACGCGGCCGTCAAAATCCCGGACAATCCGTCCCGCCGCCAGATGCAGGTTCCTCGCCCGCGAATAATAGCCCAATCCTTCCCACATTTTCAAAACGGTGTCGAACCGGGCTTTGGCCAGGCGCTCGACCGTGGGAAAGCGTCTGAGAAACTTCGCATAGTAGGGCTTCACCGTCTCGGACTGGGTCTGCTGAAGCATGATTTCCGCTATCCAGATGGCATAAGGGTCCCTCGTCCTGCGCCAGGGCAAATCCCGCGCATTTTTATCGAACCATGCCAGCAGCCCGAAATCTGTTTGTAGTGTGCCCGTAAGGGCATTTTGGAGGGAACGCCTTACGGCGTCACTACGAACGGCGCTATTGCGGTACAAATCCATTGCGGTACAATACCATGTTTCTCGGTGTTCCGGAATGAAAGAAATGCTTTCTCAACATGCTCGAAAATCCACAGCAAACGTCGGGCCCTTGTACGCCGCAGCGTTTGCGATGGCGATAAGTCTGAGCGTCCTGTGGACGGTCATGCCGTTTATCTTACGCAACATCGGTGGAACCGAGGAGCACGTCGGATACGCCTGGGCCGCCAACATGCTGGGCTATATGTTGTGCCTGCTGTTCGCCGCGACGACGTTGGGCCATCTCAACACCCGCCTGGCGACCCGGACCGCCGCTGCGGCCATGTTCCTGGCCACCCTGACGATGGTCGTTGTGGTCCGGCGTGCAATAGCCCACGACCGGCTCGGCGAGCCGGTACTAATCTGGACGATGATCGCCGCCGGCACACTCGCCGGGGCGGCCATGTCCTTGTTCTGGCCGTTTCTGATGGCGTGGGTCTCAGCCGACTACGAGGGGCCCACCCTGAATCGCCGCCTGGGAACCTACAACGGGATGTGGTCGAGTGCGGCCATTATGGGCCCGCTGATAGGCGGCGCGCTCGTCGATATGAGCACCCTCGGCCCCATTGTGACAAGCGCGATGTGCCTGGCGGTCTGCTTTGTCCTGCTTTCGCTGGCCCACGATGGATCCGCCGGCACCGTCGCATCCGCCAAACCCGCCGGCGTCCCGGGAGTGTGTTTCGATCCGGCAATGTTAGCGCCTTTGAAGTGGATGGCTCGCATCGCGATGTTCTGTTCATGGGCTTGTCTCGGCGTGTCGCGTTCGCAATTCGCCCTGCTGTTTACAGGTATGGGATTCTCGGAAACCCAGTTTGGAATCTTGATCACGATATTCGGAATCTGCAACTTTCTCGCGTTGACCGGCGCGGGGCGTTTCGATTTCTGGCATTTCAAACCGGCGCTTCTGTTCGGCGTTCAGGTGATTCCCGCTCTCTCGTTGCTGCTGATCATCTTCGGCAGGACGCTTTGGGCCTTTGTCCCGGCCTTTATGATTATGGGCGTCGGCTTTGGCTTCGCCTACAGCTCGCATCTCTACTATGCTTCGTGCGGCAGCAAGAAGCGCTCCGCTCCGATGGCCATTCACGAAGTGACTCTCTCGCTGGGCGTCATCGTGGGTTCCGGAGCGGGCGGCTACCTGTCCGGCAACGTGGGACCTTACAGTCCCTATTGGTTCGCGGCCGGTGTTCTCGCCCTTGGCGCGATAGCGCAAGCGCTCACATGGGCCGTCTTCACGCCTCGCCGGCACAATCAGGAAGTTGGGTAGATTCTTACAACTCAAGAACCTGATCCATTTGCTCAGATATCTCGGCCAGGCGTTTGCGGTCGCCGCCCGGGACCTCGGCGGTCGCCCAGCCGCGATAGTCAATCTTCTCCAACTCCTCGCGCACCCTGTCCCATTCGATGCTGCCCTTGCCTATCGGGCAGTTGAAGCCTTTGCTCATGCCTTCTTTCATCGCCACGTTCAGGTCGTATTCCTTGATGTGAATCTTGACGATGCGTTTGCCTAAGACTTCGATCCAGTGCTGAGGCCAGCCCCAGCGAACCACGTTGCCCACGTCGAAATAGGCCTTCACGTAGGGGCTGTCCAGCTCATCGATGTAGCGGGCCATCGTGAGCGGCTCGATGAGAAACGTGTTCCAGACATTCTCGATGAGAATGTGGATGCGTCTCTTCTCGGCGTTCGGGATGGCCTTGCGAATCATCTCCTGAGTGCTCCGGTAATTCTCCATGAAGGAGCCTTTGGGATTCGGCCTGGCGACGTGCAGGACCGAGGTCGCGCCGTAAATGGCCGCTTCGTCGATGGCCCCCGTCAGGTCCGGGGCCGAACCTACGAGCCCATGCACGGCGACGCCGACTTTCTCACTGGCTCGGGCCAGGTCCTTCGG
>DATKWR010000915.1:0-6565 GCA_035529475.1 Sedimentisphaerales bacterium
TTTAAGTAGAGAGATTTCTTTAGGACCAATTTTACCGAGAAAGAGACAAGATTTTACTTTTTGTTGTTTGTTTGTCGATTGAGCCCTTTGGGCTGAAAGGAGATAGAAATGCTTAAGAGATTTTTCCTTATAATTTGCCTGTTGCTGGTGACCGTGGTCGTCCTGACCGCCTGCGGGGCGGAGGCAGAGCCCGTCGAGGTCACCCGCGTGGTCACCGAGACAGAGACAATCACCGAAGAGGTGACCCGTATCGTTACCGAAACGGAAACTGTGACTGAAGAAGTGGCAGTTGAAGTCACCCGTGTCGTCATTGAAGAGGCCGTGGTTGACGCCGCTGAAGGTACGCTGCCCCGCAACGAAACCATGTTCTTCAACGGTATGCAGTGGGGTGCGGTTGTGTGTTGGAATCCATACAATTCGAACTGCAACAATGCGATGGCTATTGACGAGGGAGACAGCGCCCTGGTCACCATGTTCGAAACCCCGTACAACTACAACATGCTCGATGGTCAGCAGTATCCCCTGCTCGCCGATGGGCCTTATACGTGGAATGATGAGGGGACCGAGGTCACCTTCAAGATCAAAGATGCCGCCATGTGGAGCGATGGCACCCCGGTGACCGCGGAAGATGTCGCCTATACCTGGGCCACCCATGTCAAGTACGAAACCAACGCCGGTGCCGGCAACGCCCCTTACATCGACACTATTGAAGCCGTGGACGAAAAAACGGTTGTGATCAAGGCCAAACTGAATGACGAGGGCAAAGCAGTCAATCCTCTGCTCATCAACGCATACTTGAGCGGTAACTATGTTATCCAGAAAGCCTGGACCGAGACATTGGAAGCCCGGGTTGGCGATGATATCGCCGCGTTCAATGAGGATGTCGCCGAGGACGTCGTTTATTCCGGTCCCTACAAGCCATTCTTCTCTGATGATCAGAAGGTTGTCCTCGAACGTGATGACAACTACTGGGGCCAGGATGCCTCCATGTACGGCAAACTGCCTGTGCCAAAGTACCTGGCGCACACGATCTTCAAGGACAACGCCGCCGGTTCGGTCGCTTTGGCCAAAGGCGAAGTGGATGTCAGCCAGCAGTTCAACTCCAACATTCAACTTTTGTGGGAAAACTACGGGCTGCCCATCTCCACCTACCTGCCGGATGCTCCCTATGGCATTGGCGCCAGCCTACCGACCGCCTTCTACAACCTGAATTCCAATGGTTTGGACAATGTCGCGGTGCGTAAGGCTATCGCCATGGCCGTTGACTATCCCACCATCATCGCCAACGCCATGACCGACCAGTCGGCTACCTTTGACCAGGTACCGCGCTCGCTCATGAACCCGACTCCTGGCGAACAGGCCCTGTATGATCATGATGCCGTAGCCGACCTGCAATGGGCCGGCAACGATATCGAAGGCGCCAAGGCCTTGCTGGATGAAGCTGGCATTGTCGACACTGATGGCGACGGCTGGCGTGAATACAACGGTGAAAAGCTCAGCTATGTAGCCACTTGCCCCAACGGCTGGTCCGACTGGCAGGCAGCTATCGAAGTTGTGGCGGCGGCCGGGAAGGAAATCGGCATTGACATCACCACCAACTTCCCCGAATGGTCCGTCTATCAGACCGTAGTCACCGTATCCGACCAACCTCTGCCCGAAGGCTATGACATCTTCATGATGTGGAGCGACGGCGCCGGACCCACCCAGCCGTGGGGACGTATCCGCAATCTGCTCAGCTCTGAATATGTTGGCCAGGCGGTTAACTGGAGTGGTAACTGGGGTCAGTACAGCAATCCTGAGGTAGATGCCCTGATCCAGGCCATCCCCGGTGAAACCGATCCCGAAAATTTGGAGGAAATTTTCACTGAGTTGGTCAGGCAATATCTGACCGATGTTCCTTCCTTCACCCTCATGTACCGTCCCGACAAGTTCCATGCGGTGAACGAGACTGTCTGGACCGGCTTCCCGCACCAGGATGACGGAACCAGCCCACCGGTCCCACCGATGGACTGCATCTTCGGTACGAGCATCGAATGTCTATATAATGTGGAGTTGGTTGAACAATAAACCAACTTTGATCTGATAAACAGCCATGTCCCTTCATTCGAGGGGGCATGGCTGTTTGCTTCAATTGTCTGAATACCTGTTCGAAACAGTACAATTGGATAATCCATATAGCCACAACAGTAAAACTTTCTAAAGGAAGTTGCCAGTTGTCGAGACCCCGGCTAAAGCTCAGCGGATTGGATTCTTTTTTAACACCTGGACCGGCCAGTGAGCCTGAAAGGTTCGTTTAAAAATCATCGTCCCCAAAAATATAGAGAGGTGCCAGCTTGAAAGGGTATGTGCGCTATTTCGTTGGAAAGTCGCTGTGGTTCCTGATCACATTGTTCTTCGCCTTCATCCTGAATTTCATGTTACCCCGCCTGATGCCCGGGGATCCTGTGGCCGGCATTGTGGCCAGAATGGCCCAGGGCATGACCGAAGCGGCCGGGGTCCAGGCGATCTACGAACAATACACAGAGTTGTTTGGCCTGAACAAACCTTTATACGAACAATTCTTCATCTACGTGAACAATGTCCTTCACGGCGATTTTGGTTATTCAATCTCCCAATATCCCAGAACGGTAGCCGACGTTATCGGATCTTCCATCTTGTGGACCGTGATCCTTCAGTTACCGGCGATCATCGTCGGCTGGATGATTGGAAACGTTCTTGGCGCTTTGGCAGCTTATCGTAAGTCAGGCTTCGACAAAGTCCTCATGCCCACCAGTCTTTTTATGAGCAGCTTGCCGGCCTTTGGCATGGCCGTCATTCTACTGGTTCTGTTTGCCGTCTCCATGGAGTTGTTTCCAACCTCTGGTGGATATGGCTTTGACATGATTCCCAACTTTAGTTGGGGGTTCATATGGTCCGTGATTATGCACTACCAATTGCCCTTCTGGTCGATTGTGTTAGTCCTCATCGGCGGCCAGGCAATTGGCATGCGTTCTATGGCCATCTATGAGCTGAATGCGGACTATGTGAAATTCAGCCGCTTCATGGGCATCAAAGATAACAAGATCCTGCGCTATGTATTTCGCAATGCCATGCTCCCGCAGGTAACCGGACTGGCGTTAGCTATCGGCACCCTGGTCGGCGGCGCCCTGGTGGCCGAGATCATCTTCAGCTACCCGGGGCTGGGCACGACTATCCTGTCCGCCGTGCTGGGAGGGGATTATCCGCTCATTTCAGCGACCGCCTTGATCATCACCATCATGGTACTGGTCTCAACATTCATCATCGAAATCCTTTATGGCTTTATTGATCCGCGTATCAAAGCGGCGCAGACGGACGATTAAGGAGGGAGACTGCTATGAAACACACGATTAGACAGGTCTTTCGCTCCGGCAAATTTGTGGTCGGCTTTATCATCTTCATGATAATAATCGCGTTCGTGGTGTTTTATCCGCTGTTTGTGCGAAACCCGCCTCTGGAGATCATCGGCCAGGGCACCTTTTTTCCACCTGGCGTCTATGTCAATGTATTCGACAGCATCGATTCCAGCACCCGCTATACCCTCAATTTGGATGATGCCACGGCCAAACGAATTGCCAGCAAGCTAAACGAAGATGATCGCCTGGCTATGGGTGAGTGGCTCGTGGCCTCTGGCATTGCCGAATCTGAGATCAATACCGCGGATACCGCCTTGCTGATGGATCAGTGGCTAAACAATTTTGACTCCAAGCTAAGCATTCCTGGGATGACCAATGCTAAGAGGAATTACTTTATCAGGCTCGATGCCTCCCTTGATGGTCTGCTGTCAGAAGAGGGGGCTATCATCGCCGCAAGGGACGCGGATACAGGCGAACTCGAGGAGAAAGAGGTCATTGCCCAAACTGATTACGTGAATATCGGCCAGGCGGCGAATATTCGTGTGTTACCGCTGGGAACCGATAATTTCGGCCGGGATGTGCTGACTGAGCTGGTTAAGGCCACCGGCGTATCACTGTTAATCGGCTTTATCGCCGGCCTCATTGCCACCGGGATCGGTCTTAGCCTGGGATTACTGGCCGGCTATGTCGGCGGCATAGTGGATGACGGCATCATGTTCGTCACCAATCTCTTTACCGTTATCCCGACCATCGTCTTACTGATCTTGATCTCCTTCAGTATCGGGCAAGAACATCGCGGCCCGGTTACCATCGCGGTTGTGATCGGCTTCACTTCCTGGGTGTGGACGACCAGGGCTGTGCGAGCCCAGGTGATCTCGCTGCGCAATCGCGACCATGTCAACCTGTCGAAACTGTCCGGTCATTCGACGGTTCGCATCATCCTGCTGAGCATTCTGCCCTTCATCGCCTCTTATGTCGTCATGGCGCTAATCCTGCAAATTTCCGCAGGGATTTTGGCCGAGGCAAGCTTGTCGATCCTTGGATTGGGGCCTAGAACGACCGATATACCCACCTTGGGGCTGATGTTGAACTGGGCCTTTATCTACCAGGCGCAAGTCTTGGGACAATGGTGGGCCTACATCCCGGTGATATTGGTCATTGCCTTAATTGCGTTTTCGTTGAATTTGATGAATACTGGTCTCGACCAGGTTTTTAATCCAGCCTTGAGGGAATAGGTAAATTGTATGTCGAATGTGATCTTAGAGGTCCACGATTTATCAACCAAATACATCACCCGCTATGATGAAAATGTCTATGCGGTGGATGGCGTTTCTCTACAGGTCGAAGAGGGAAAATCGTTAGGAATTGCCGGAGAATCGGGCTGCGGAAAATCGACCCTAGCGCTCAGCCTGATGGGTTATTACTTCCCACCACTGCATTATACCAAGGGTGAAATTATCATCGACGGGCGAAATATTTCCGGGATGGACCCAGATGCTGTTCGGAAAGCCGTATTGGGAAACGAGATCGCTTATATTCCTCAATCGGCGATGAACGCCCTCAATCCCACCCAGAAGATCATCAACATTATCCAGGATGTTGTTCGAGCGCATGATTCACGGGTCTCCAAGGATGAAATCTATGAACATGCCAAAGAAAGCTTCGGCAACTTAGGGCTTCCACCCGAGGTGCTGCAAAAATACCCCAGCGAACTTTCGGGCGGCATGAAACAGCGCACGGTCATCGCCATTTCTGTGATCCTTTCTCCGATCGTGCTGATCGCTGACGAACCTTCCTCCGCCCTCGACGTCACCTCCCAGAAGATGGTCATCAAGATGCTACGCCAATTGATGGACCAGGGTTTAATCAAAGCGCTGATCTTCATCACTCATGAGCTGCCGCTGCTCTACAATGTGACCGATGACATTATGGTCATGTATGCCGGGCAGATCGTGGAGAGGGGCAGCGCAAAAGAACTGGTGTTTGATCCGCTGCATCCCTATTCTAAGGGCCTCATGGGCTCGATCATCGTGCCGGAACGCGGTATAAAGGGCGCTAAACTGACGGCCATTCCCGGCGTGCCGCCTAATCTGAAAGACCCGCCATCCGGCTGTCGCTTTGCCGAACGCTGTAAATACGCAAGGCCAGCCTGCACGGTTACTTCTGTGACCCTCAACGATTTGGGTAACGGCCGTGCTTACCGTTGTATCATACCGGAAGAAGAACTCAAGGAGATTTATAAAAATGGTTGACGAAAGACAAGTGATTCTGAGTACGCGCGGGCTTACCAAGGTTTTTGGATTCGGCCGCAACAAGACCCTCGCCGTCGACCGTGTGGAAATTGATCTGCTGGAAGGCGAAATCGTATCGATCGTAGGCGAATCGGGTAGTGGAAAGACGACTTTTGCCAAGATGATCTTGGGATTGCTCAAGCCTACGGAGGGTGAGATTTACTTCCTGGGGAAACCGCGCGATATCCGAACCCGGAAGCAGAAAAGGGAATACTGGAAAAATATTCAAGCCGTCTTCCAGGACCCCTTCTCTTCCTACAATACATTTCAAAAGATCGACACCGTGCTTTTGGACTGTCTTCGACTGCGTGGTGATGGGAAGCTGCCAAAAGAGAAGAAATTGGAGGCGATGACCGATGCTTGCAGCTTTGTCAATTTAAAATTCGCAGAATTAACCAATAAATATCCATTTGAGCTTTCCGGCGGGCAGATGCAGCGCTTAATGATCGCCCGAATTTTCTTGCTGAATCCGAGGATTCTGGTAGCGGATGAACCGACGTCGATGATCGATGCCTGTTCCCGGGCCACCATCCTGGATGAGTTAATGAAACTGCGCGATGAGAACGGGATGACGGTCATCTTCATCACCCATGATATTGGCCTGGCCTATTATGTTTCCGACAATGTCTATATCATGGAGCAGGGAAGAGTTGTTGAAAGCGGAACACCAGATTGCTGCATTTTGGATCCTCAAGAGCCGTACACCCAGCGCTTAATCAGTGATGTTCCCAAGATCTATGAAGAATGGGACCTCTCAACAGTGTAATGCGGTCTGCCACTTTTTCCGATTGTCCTTTCCATTGCCCCATCTGCCTGGCCTTGCCGCCGGGCGACATTCTGTCGGGCGCCAGCCGGCAGGTGGTCCTCTCTTTTACAGCTAATTAACATTCACCGGCGAAT
>DATKWR010000916.1:0-3980 GCA_035529475.1 Sedimentisphaerales bacterium
GTGACGTTGCCTTATACGAGCGAGGGCAGAACCGTACGGGTCGGAGGCCAGAGCGCCGGCCAAAGAATCATGCTGCCCCTCAAAGGCACGGTCGATGCGCCCAAGCTCGATACCGGCAAGCTCCTCGAAGAGCAGCTCAAAGGACAGCTCGAGGAGCAGTTGCGCCGGGGCCTTGAAAGTATATTCAAGTAACACTCGAATCGAGATCGAAAGGGGACGCGAAGATGCTGACGCTTGAGAAGCTCTTGTCCACACCGACGGCACAGCTCGGCAAGGCGGGCCGGTTTGTCGTTTTTCAGATCAAACTCTGGTCGCACTGCGCCAGACTCCTGAAGCTGAACCGCGCCGGCCAGCAGGCCGCCGCCCTGTCGTACCACACCATCTTCGGGATCGTCCCTTTAGCCATTGTCACCCTCTTGCTCTTTCAGTCTTTTCCCGCTTACAGTGAGATCGGCGAGAAGGTGAAGAACTTCGTCTATGAGCAGGCCAACTTCTCGGCGTTCAAGAGCCAGACGGCCGGCGGCGAAGATTCCCGGGAGACGGTCACTCTTACCGAGCACATCGACGATATCGTCGCGAGGTTCTTCGCCGAGACCAATAAAGGCCAGATCGGGCTGTTCAGCATTCTCATTGTGATTTGGGCCGCGCTGGCGCTGCTGACAACGATAGAGCGGTCGTTCAACAACATCTGGCACGTCGCCCGAGGCAGGAGCTTCTTGCAGCGCATCATCAGCTACTGGGCGCTGCTGACGCTGGGGCCGCTGCTTCTCGGCGCCGGGATATATATCGTCACGCGAGAGCCGGCCCTCGGCCGTCTTCAACAAACCGTTTTGTCGAACGTCGCGCCGCTTGTTCTGTCTTATGTCGTCGCAACCGTGGCCTTCTTCCTGCTCTACTTCGTTTTGCCCAACACCAAAGTCAAGGCGAAGGCCGCACTCTGGGGTGCGGCGGTCGGCGCCCTGGTCTGGATCGCCGCCAAGAACGCCTTCGGATATTCCATTACCGAATTGAATCTGTACAGGACGGTCTATGGGGTGATGGCCCTGGTTCCCATGACGGTCGTCTGGATTTATATTACCTGGCTAACGGTGCTGTTCGGCCTGCAACTGACGTTTACGACGCAGCATCTGACGAGCCTCGACGCCGCTCAGATCGCCGCGGCCAAAAAGAACGAGGAATACTTCATCGCCAACGACCTTACCGCCATCAACATCGTCAGGGAAATCGCCGCCGCTTTTGAAGGCAACCAGGCGCCGGTCCCGGCCGAGGTTCTCTGCGGCAACCTCGATATTCCCCCCGAGTTCGGCCAGAAGATTCTCGATCATCTCGTGAACGCCGGGCTTATCGTCAAGACGTCCGAACCCATTGCAGGGTTCATGCCGGCCAGAGAGCCGCAGAATATCAAATTGTCCGACATTGCCGAAGCCCTCGCCTCGGCGGGCCTGGCACAGCCCACCGACAACGAGCCGCCCGGCATGCAGCAGGTCGTTCAATCCCTGCGAACCACCTTGGCGCAGTTCAACCTCCAGCAAATCATCAACGCTTAGAAGCATCTAACAGAATGAGAGTTCCCTCTTGTTGTCATGCTGAGCAGAGCGAAGCATCTGGGATTCGAACTGAAGAAAGAGATTCTTCACTGCGCTACGCTCCGTTCAGAATGACAAGCAATTCACTTTGTTATGCGCTGTAAAAGACGCGCTAAGCGGGTCTGTACAGAAGGCACACGGCCTTGAAGACGAAGAACACCCCGAATCCGAGCATCGCCGCCGAGCAGAGCGCCTGCACGATTCGCTGGCCGTGAGGGCCAAGCAGCACCGAGCCTTTGAAGCTGGCCCAAGAGAGGGTTTGCAGCCAAATCAGGTCCGCCAGCCAGTGCGCCAGGGCGAAAAGTCCGAATGCCCAGATTCCCCATTGCGTCGCTTGCGTAGCCAGCGCCAGGCCCACCGTCGCCCACCAGATTAGAAAATACGGATTGCCCGCCGAAAGCACGATGCCGGCCAGAATCGGCCTGCCGTCGAGCGCTCGCGACTCAGCGCCCGCTTTGGCCTTGAGCTGGGCCAGCGATTGAATCCCCATCAGCATCAGAAACGCCCCGCCCGCTAGGCCGACGGCAATCTGAACCTTCGGCATCTCGAAGTACCTGCCCAGGCCGAGGATAATCACCACCATCAGCGGAAATTCGATAATGCCGTGACCGATAGCCAGAAGCGTCCCGGCGTAGCGGCTCCGCGCGCCCATCGTAAGAACAGTCGCCGTCACCGGCCCGGGCTGCATCGCCCCCGAGCACGAGATTAACACCACCTGAGCCAAGAAAAGCAGCAAATTCACCTGACAAAGCAGCCAACTACATAAGCCGGTATATGTACGCGTCCTCGATGAATACGTTGTTAATCACATTCCGTGTGAACCGAATGTGTGATATTTTCTTGCCCGTTTTGATTGCCGATTTTAGAACCTTGATCAAGTTATCGCCTGGACTGACCAAAGATATGTTCTGCAAAGACAGCTCATGACCCTGATCCAATCCTTGGAGCTGCGATTGGACTTTCTCGTATGCTTTCTTCGGTCCTTCCGCATCTACGGTCGGGGAAGCAAGGATCAACCGCCACTCTTCGGACTCGGGCATATAGAACCACAAGGCTGCTTTGACATCGAATCTGGTCTCGTCTAGTTTATTCAGCAGAGCTTCGCCAGCTTTCATATCGGCATCTACCAGCGTTGGCTTATCCATTGTAAGACTCCATGCTTTTCATCTGCAATTGCTTGATAAATATCCTGAGCTTTCTTTTGGTCGCACACTTCATATCGGCTTGCTTCTGTCCATTGTTTTAATACAGACCAGTAAACCTTCAACTTTTCGTCGTTCTCCATATTCTCATCACGCGCAGCTTCCAAAGCAGCGGACTTAAACAGCTTCGTAAGATCGTGGGTGTAAATCGCATCGATGGTCTTTCGCTCAGGTGGAAAGTCAAATTCCTTCGTTTGTTTTGCAATGCAAGCTTTCAACGCGCATTCGATTACGTAGCCACACAGGTAATATGCGCCGGAATATCGTTGTTTTTGAAGCAGAGCTTCTGCATCTTTTAACCTTTCCTGAGTTAACTTCTGAAAGTCTCCTTTATTCATCAAGGACCTCACAACTGCTTACTTGTGGGCTATCTTTGCAACTGACGTCATTATCATTGTTGCCCGAGATATTCCTCTTGTCAAATACTAATATATAAACAATGAGATAAGAACTATAAGCGACAAGTCACGAATTTCATTCGCCGATGATCTTTACAAGGACTCGTTTTTTTCTTTTGCCGTCGAATTCGCCGTAGAAAATTTGCTCCCAGGGACCGAAATCGAGCTTGCCGCCGGTGATAGCGACGACCACCTCTCGGCCCATGACGCTGCGCTTGAGGTGCGCGTCGGCGTTGTCCTCGAAACCGTTGTGCTTGTATTGCGAATGGGGCTTTTCCGGCGCGAGCTTTTCGAGCCACACCTCGAAGTCCTGATGCAGCCCCGGCTCATCGTCGTTGATAAAGACGCTGGCCGTGATGTGCATCGCGTTGCAGAGCAAAAAGCCCTCCCTGATCCCGCTTTCCCGCAGACAATCTTCAACCTGCGGCGTGATGTTGATGAATTCGCGTCTGCTCCGCATCTCAAACCAAAGCTCTTTCCTGTAGCTCTTCATAATCGTCTTCTCCCTGGGCAAGGCTATTCTTGCTGCAACAGCTTTCGATAGACGGCTTCAATGGTATCGACCATTCTGTCCGGCGCGAATTGTTCCCTCACCGACTCTCTGCCGTTGCGACCGAGCCGCTCTCGCAGGCTCTTATCGTCTATCAATTCGGCGCACGCATCGATCAACTGCCCGACGTTTTTCGGCTCGATCAGGCGACCGGTGTTCTCGTTGACGACTTCCCGCGCGCCGTCAACATCGAAAGAAATAGCCGGCTTGGCGCAGAGCATGGCCTGGGGCAGCGTGCGAGCCA
>DATKWR010000917.1:0-4837 GCA_035529475.1 Sedimentisphaerales bacterium
CAAAAGCTGCTTGATATTGTCGGCGAGTTTCACCGCAGCAAGCCCGAAAGTCCCGGCCTTAGTACCGAACAGTTGCACGAAGCATCCCGGCTGAAAAAGGATGTATTCGACGGTCTCGTAAAAATGCTCGTCTCGCAGGGCAAACTCGTCGAAAGGAAGCATCGCCTGGCGCTGCCCGAGCATCAGGAGATGTTCAGCGACGATGAGCAAAAAATGCTACATAGTGTCGAGTCGCTTTTCAAAACCAGACCTTTCAATCCACCTAAATACGATGAAGTTGTTGAACATACCAGGGCGGACCCTGAAAGGATTCGGAAAATCCTCAAGATATTAATCGAACAGGAGCAGCTTGTCCGTGTTGATAAGGACCTTCTTTTTCATCGCGAGGCAGTTGAGCGGGCCCGCGAAGCATTGGTCACATACATCACCGAGCAGGGCGGCCTGGAAAGCGTCAAATTCAAGTATCTGCTCGATACAACAAGGAAATTCGCTATTCCGCTTCTCGACTATTTCGACCGCATCGGTGTAACCCGGCGCTCGGGCTATACCAGGTACTTGAGAACTGGCGGTTGATATACAGATTAAGACTTCGTATAATATGGTTGTTGAAACCGTACTTGACACTCTTTGAAGGGATTTCAGTGTGCGATTCGGAAAGATATCTGCGGCATTGTTAGCTTTGGTCGCCGCAACGATAGTCGTAATGCTTATATGCAAACCTGGCTGAAGCAGTCCGGTTGCGGCCCTTGGAGGGTTGCTTCTAATTTTCTCATCTCCCGCCGCCTTGATATTCGGCATTGTAGGAATCATCTGCGACCGGAGCAAATTGCTTGCCGTCATTACCACTGTTATATCGGGCGGCCTTGTGCTTTTGTATCTTTGCATGCTGGTTATCAAAATAATGTACCACTGAAGATTCTCCGGTTCATGCTCATTTGCACCAGCTTCCTGGAAGTTGAACATCCACATCTTTTGAAAATATTTCAATAATTTTCATTCGCCACAGAGCAAAAAACGCCATTTTCAGCATAAAAATGCAGCAACAAGCCTCGATTGTAAAAAAATCTGACTTTGTTCCTATTTTTTTGTTGAAGTTGGATTACGAATGTAATACTTTGGGTGAAATTACAAATGTAATCTTAGGAGATTGAATTATGAAGAAGCTGCCAAAAATATCCGAATCGGAATGGGTGGT
Source organism: Sedimentisphaerales bacterium (assembly GCA_035529475.1). Lineage (GTDB taxonomy): Bacteria > Planctomycetota > Phycisphaerae > Sedimentisphaerales > Anaerobacaceae. The sequence continues at coordinate 1,196 of DATKWR010000917.1, forward strand.
CATGTGCGTGCTGTGGTCGAAGAGTCCTCTTGCGGCACAGGAAGTCTTCGAGCAGCTCGATGGAACGACAAAATGGAAGCCCAAGACGGTCAAGACGCTGATTGATCGATTAGTGAAAAAGGGTGCCGTCAAGTATGAAAAGGATGGAAGGCGATATATGTATTATCCAGCAGTCGGCCGGGACGAATACGTTACGAAGGAAAGGCATTCATTCGTTCGGCGGGTCTACGGCGGGATAACCAAGCCGATGCTCGCAGCGTTCCTGGAGGATGCGGAGCTTTCGGCGGAAGATATCTCCGAACTGAAACAAATTCTCGAACAAAAAGCGGAGGAATAAAAATGGAATCTCTAAATGCACAATTACAGCCGTTTATCGAATGGCTGCTGAGGACGACAGTGCAGGCGAGTATCCTGATTTGTGTGATCCTGTTGCTTCAAAGAATTCTGCGAAACAGACTGTGCATTCGCTGGCATTACAGTCTCTGGCTTCTGTTATTGGTTCGCATGTTACTGCCATGGGCACCTCAAAGCCGGGCCAGTTTGTTCAATTTGATACCACGGTCGGCTCATCAGCAACAAGCAGAATATGAACAACAAGGCAACGGACGGCAAAGTGTCGGATCCGAAGTTGCAGGCTCAGAGTCAGTTGAATCAGTACCGGCCTCTCCGGCTGCAACGACACAAGAAAGTCCGGATGTGGTGACAGCAACACCCTCGATAAACCAGGCTGTTCAAAACCAGCTTAAGCCGGACTTCTCTAAGGTAGTAAAAATATTGCCTCTACTTTGGCTGATAGGGGCACTGGCCCTGGCCGTATATGTAGGCGCGGGTAACTTCAATCTATGGAGAATTGTCAAACGCCGGCGTCCCCTGACCGACCAGAAGATTCTCGATCTGTTAGAGGACTGCAAAGCACAAATGGGCATTCAGACAATTCTCGGGATTGTACCGACTGACAAAGTCGAAAGCCCGGCGTTGTTTGGCTTTGTACGGCCTCGATTGCTGTTGCCGCACGGGATGATAGAGACTTTGAGCCGGCAAGAGTTGCGATATGTCCTGCTTCATGAATTAGCTCATCTGAAAAGGCACGATATTTACGCCGGATGGCTGATGAGCCTGCTGCAAATTCTGCACTGGTTCAATCCGCTTGTCTGGCTGGCCTTCTATCGGATGCGCTCGGACAGGGAATTAGCCTGCGATGCCCTCGTCCTGGCCCGCACGCAAAGCGAAGAGCCGAAAAGCTACGGCCGAATTATCGTCAATCTTGTGGAACGTTTTTCCCGCCCCCAGCGCCTGCCGGGAATGGCGGGAATCCTGGAAACCAAAGCTCAATTGAAAAGGAGAGTTACCATGATTGCGAAATTCAAAAAGAACTCATATCAATGGTCGCCTCTGGCTGTCATTTTGATTATTACCCTGGCCTGTGTCTCTCTGCCCGATGCCAGACGCACCAAGGCCTCAGAAACTGCACCTTCAAAGACTACCTATCAGCGACAATTCACGAAGGTTCAGATCCCCAGCAAGATTTCCTGGGATGCTCAGTTGTCCCCGGATGGCAAGGAAATTGCGTTCGGATCGGAAGACAAACTCTGGATTACTCCAAGGATCGGTAAGTTGAGACCGAATTACTCGGGAACGCCACGACCACTGGACACGGGAGGGATACCGGTCGAACGGATCGGCTTCGCATGGTCCCGTGACGGCCAATGGATTGCGTTCACTGACAGACGAGTGATTGAAGAAGAAGGCCGTAAAGGGAATCAGCGCATCTATGTGGTTCCCGCCAAAGGCGGAGAGGCTCGGCAAGTGCACGAAACCAACCGTCACTCACGTGTGGTGAACTACCAAATGGGTCTGTCTCCGGACGGCAAGACGCTCGCATTTTCGTCATTTGACGCCCACGAGATATACCTCGAAACGATCTCCGTGGACGGCGGTGCGCCCAGGCGACTGGTTGAGGCCCCCGCCCGAGAACCGGCCTTCTCTCCGGATGGGCGGACCATCGCCTACGTCGAGAACAAGAAAATGGGTGTCGAAGGTGGTGGACTGTGGACGGTTCCGGCTGACGGAGGCGCGCCCACGCTTGTCGCGGACGCCAACAATGCATCGAGTCCTGTCTGGTCCGCGGACGGGAGTATGATCGCCTTTATCGACACGGGAATGGGCAATCAGATCTACATCGTTGGCGTTGAGAGAGACGGTAAGCCCGCCGGTGAGAAGTTCAAGGTCGATCCGCCGGAGGGGACTGCGCGGGTGGGGCGTTTGGCAGGATGGACGACGGATAACAAGATTGGCGTCATATGCGCAAAGAAGACGCAAACGGCGCTGTATTCTCAACCGGTGCAGGGTGGAAAGGCAGCTTTTCTCACGATCGGAGGCGGCTCACAGCCTCGCTGGTCTCCCGACGGAAAACGCGTATACCACACGAAGCGCGCCAATGAGGCTGACGGTGACTGGAAAGGACAGGCCATCGCTTACGTTCCGGCCGAAGGCGGCGATGTCACGACCGTTCCGATCACATCAAAGGACAAGATCACGATGTGGTCATATGGCGCGGGCATTGGCGTCTCTCCGGATGGGACCACGATCATCTTCGCCGGCCAGGGCGCTGAAGAAAACCTTGACCTTTTGAACATCTGGACGCTTCCTGTCGAGGGCGGAGAGCCCAAACGACTTACACGCCCTCCCGCTGGATTCACAGATTGGTATCCCTGCTGGTCACATGACGGTCAAGACATTGTATTTGTGCGAGAGAAGTTCACTGATGACTGGGCAAAACGGCAAGACAGAGACATCTATATCGTTACCGCCAAAGGGGGGGAACCCAGAAAGGTAACATGGGAATCAGACAGAGTCTATTCAGCCGGCCCTGTCAAATGGTCACCGGATGGAAAACTGCTTGCCTTTTACTCACGCGATAAAGATAAGGTCAATGGAGCCCTCTGCGTCGTGGCACCAAACGGCGGCGGACTGAAGTTACTCACTACCGTGGAGAGTATATATGCCAACAAAGAGTTGGCCTGGTCTCCAGACAGCCGGCGCATTGCATTCCAGAGCACCAAAGAGAGAGTCATCAAGATTGTCTCGCTGGAGGATGGAGGCATCGAAGAAATCGAGGTCGATCTCGTCGATACGAAGATTTACCACCTTGACTGGTCGCCTGACGGCAAAAACCTCGTCTTCGCCGGCTACTCCGGTGGCGGTCGAGAGTTCTGGATGATGGAGAATTTCCTGCCGGAAGCGCCGGTTGCAAAGCCTGAGCCAACGACGACGCTGCGACAAATCGAGGTCAGAGGGCGTGGTAGTGTCCACAGCCGGCCTTCCTTTGACGGCAAGTACATGTTGGATGTTGACAAGGAGACGGGTAACCTCGTTGCTTGCGAGCTTGCTACAGGAAAGGAGCGAGTACTAACAAAAAATTCCGAGCCCAAAAGATTTGTTCACGGATCGCTCATATCTCGCGATAGCAAAAAGGTGGCTTTTTATAACTTTAATCCCGAGAAAGAAGACTTTGACCTTCGAATCGTCGGGCTCGATGGTTCTGGGCTGCGAACCCTGCTGGGAGCTGAGATAGCAGGGTACTTCAATATGGATGCGTGGTCTCCGGATGGAAAGTATATTTTCGGTAAACTTATGAAAAAA
>DATKWR010000918.1:0-3907 GCA_035529475.1 Sedimentisphaerales bacterium
CCCAAAGTCTTCGCAAACCAGCCTTTTGAAAGCGTCCCGCAGATCGTAATCATCAGCATCACTCTCAATCCCGCATGTCGTCCAGCTCACGAATGACCACAGGTCGGCCCGATTCGGCGCTGAGGTCAGCAGCAAAGCACACAGCGTGCGTTTTCGCCGCGTCTTCAAGGTCCGGGTAAGGCCGCCTGTCCTCGATAATACAATCAAGAAAATGGGATACCTCACCTTCGAAGGGATGATGCGCCACGTCGGCGCTGTCGGGCAGAATGCAGGGAATTCTCATGAAGTCGGTCTGGCCGGGGAACAGCTTCGGGGCAAAAAGCTCGTTGTTGCGCAGCGTACCCTCAGTGCCGTATATCCCGATATTGAACCGGTACGGCATCTTTGCGTCGAACGTTGTGGTGCTGCGCCCAATTGTGCCGTTCTCGAACTTAACGTTGACCGAGATGGTGCCGGGATACTCAATCGGGTTTTCCGTTTTCGCCTGATAGGCACAGACCTGTTCGGCTTCGCTGCAGGCAAACCAGCGCAGCGCATCTATCGCGTGGCAGCCCCCGGTCAGGATCGCCGTGCCGCTCTGCTTGCGGCTCGCATACCATTTTTGCTCGGTGGTCAGCCATATCCGGTGCATGTAATCGACCTCGACCATGAAGATATGCCCGAAGGCGCCTTGTGTGATGAGCCGGTCGATGGTCATCAGCAGCGGATTCCAATGCAGCACGAAGCCCACCAACGTCTTGACGCCGGCCTTCTTGACGGCCTCCTGCTCTCTGCGCAGATCGCGTAAAGTCAGGGCAACGGGTTTTTCAATAATGATGTGCTTCCCGGCCTGCGCTGCGGCCACAGCATACTTCGGGTGCTGGTCGTGCGGCGTGCAGACCACGACGATATCCACGTCCTTTTGTTCGAGCATTTTGGCCGCATCGGTTTCGATGCTGCACTGGAGGTTATAGAGGTCGCGATAGCGTTCCGCCTTTGCACGGGTATAGTCGGCCAACGCACGGACCTGGGAACGCTCATCTTTCTCAAAGGCCTTGATGTATTCGGCCGCCACCGAGCCACAACCGATGATCCCGACACCAAGTTTCTTCATGTTCAGACTCCAAAGACGCATTGTCGATTTGCGATTTTCGATTCTAAATCGGCAATCAGCAATCGTAAATCGAAAATAAGTTTGGGTTTCAAATTTCAAGCGGCTTGTGGTATTCTGATGCAAGTGTCTTTGCAATCATGCGTCATACGGGACGCTCTATGAAATATGGAGATCAAAAAATGCGGCCAAATACTACCCGACGTGAATTCATGAAAACCCTGCTTGGCGGCCTTACAGCCGCGGTCTTACAGCCGCACTTAGCAGTGCGAGCGGCGGCGGCGAAGGGCAGACCCCTCAATTTTGTGTTCTTCCTGGTCGATGATTTCGGATGGATGGACATCGGCGCGAATAACCCGAATTGCTTCTATGAGACGCCGAATATCGACCGCCTGGCCCGTTCCGGCATGAACTTCACCAACGGCTATGCCGCCAACCCGGTGTGCAGTCCCACGCGTTACAGCATCATGGCGGGCAAATACCCCTCGCGAGTCGGTGCGACCAACTGGTTCAGCGGCGGACGGGCGGGGCGGTTCAAGGGCGCCCCGCTCAACGACTGGATGCCCCTGGAGGAAGTCACTTTGGCCGAGGCATTGAAGGAGCACGGCTACAAGACGGCGTTCCTCGGGAAATGGCATCTCGGCACCGAGGAGAAATACTGGCCCGAAAATCAGGGCTTTGACGTCAACATCGGCGGCTGGTCCGTCGGTTCGCCCAGAGGCGGTTACTTCGCCCCCTTCGACAACCCACGGCTCGGCGACTACCCCAAGGGTTCGCACCTGCCGAAGGTCCTGACCGACGAGTCGTTGAAACTTCTGGATCAACACAAAAACACGCCGTTTCTTCTCTATCTGGCGTTCTATTCAGTCCACACGCCGCTCCAGGGCCGCGAGGACCTGATCGCCAAGTATAACGCCAAACGTCAGACGGTGTTGGACGCGGAGGAGCGGGAGTTCGGCCCCGAAGAGCAGGTTTGGCCGGCGGAGAGGCAGCGCGAGGTACGCCTCCGCCAGTGTCACGCCGTTTACGCCGCCATGGTCGAGGCCATGGACGAGCAGATCGGTCGGGTGCTGGACACGCTGGAGGAACTGGGCATCGCCGACCATACGGCCGTCATTCTCATGTCCGACAACGGCGGATTATCCACCAGTGAGGGATCGCCAACGTCCAATCTGCCTCTTCGCGGAGGCAAGGGCTGGGTGTACGAAGGCGGTATCCGCGAACCGTTCCTGATCCGCTGGCCCGGTGTGGCTAAGCCGGGTTCCTCGTGCGACGTTCCCGTGATCAGTACGGATTTCTACCCGACTATTCTCGACATGGCGGGGTTGCCCTTGAAAAAAGACCAGCACCTGGACGGCGTCTCACTGGTTCCGCTGCTCAAGGGCGGCACGAGCATCGACCGGGACGCCATCTATTGGCATTACCCCCATTATTCCAACCAGGGCGGCTTCCCCGGCGGCGCGATTCGCATGGGCGACTGGAAGCTCATCGAGCGCTTCGAGGATGGCCGGGTCCACCTGTACGACGTCCAGATGGACATCGGCGAACGAGAAGACCTTGCGGCCGAACATCCGCAACGGGTCGAGCAGATGAGGGCAAAGCTGCACGCCTGGTACAAGCAGGTCGGCGCGAAGTTTCTGGAGCCTAAAGACGGCGGCCCGGAACCCTGGAGACCGCAGTAGCTTGGCACGGCTGGGCGTCTCAACTCTGTTGCCAGGAAACAGGTCGGATGTCTTCGATTTTGGACTCGTCCAACTCGATGCCGAAGCCGGGTCGATCAGGCAATTCCAGCATCCCATCCACGGGCTTGGGTTGGTGTTTCTCCAGGGCGTAGTGACTGCTCATCTTCTGAATCAGGTACTCTACGAGAGGACAAGTCTCTACCGGCTGGCTCGCCACCACGTGCATGGCGGCGTGCAGACAGTGGCCATGCGGAATCACATTAACGCCGTGGACCGAGGCCAGGGTGCATATCTTGACCAGCTCACTGACTCCGCCACACCATTCCGGGTCGGCCTGAACCACCATAATGGCGTCGGCTTTGAGGAACTCATGGACGTCCCATCGACCATAGAAATGCTCCCCCGTGGCTACGGGGATTGACGTTTCGCGGCTGAACTCGATGAAGGCATCCAGGTTGGCCGTCTGAAAAGGCTCTTCTATCCATCGCGGCTGATATTGTTCGGCCCTTCTGGCCCAGGCTAAGGCGTATTGAAGGTCCCACTTCCAGAAGGCATCGAACATCAGGTCCACGTCGTCTCCGGCCGCTTCGCGAGCAAGCTGCACGACCTTCACGTCCTGCTCAACGCCCTCGGGGCCAAAGCCGGGACCGCGGTCGCGCACAAACCACTTCTGATGCCGGTAGCCCTGCTGCTTCAACTCACGCACCTTCGCCTGCAATGCCGACGGCTCTTGTGAAAATCCCAGACAACTGGCATAAGCCCTGACCTTGCTGCGCGAGCCCCCTAACAGCCGATAGACAGGCAAGCCAAACAGCCGCCCGCGCAGGTCCCAGAGCGCATTGTCCACGGCGGACAGGCCGATGAGATAGTGGCTCCCTCGCGAGTGCCGGTCCGCGCGGAACATGCCGTCCCAAAAGGCTTCGTACGCCAATGGGTCCTGCCCGATCAACCGTCGCTTGAAGAATCGATCGACAAACATACCGGCCTCGTTGTCGATCGGTCCATAGAGACCCGTCACTCCTTCGTCGGTATGAATCTTCAGATAGAGAGCTTTTCTCTTGTTCTTGCCTGTTACTTGAAGGACTTCGACGTTGGTGATTTTCAAGCTCGCCCGCGCGCCGGCGCTTGCCGCCGC
>DATKWR010000919.1:0-3842 GCA_035529475.1 Sedimentisphaerales bacterium
TTTACGCTTTTGAGAGAGAAAATGGTTGCACAAACTGTCCGGAGAGTCCCAAGAGACAATTTTTCGGCGCGACTACAGCAATTCACGAAGTTTCAACGATTTCAAGTTGCAGCTTAAGAAGACTTTTGACGCGAGCGTCAAAATTGTCAAAATCAGCTTCTTTATCAATTCCAGCAGGCTTTTGAGCTTCGCCACAGCTTCAAAAGATTGTGAGTAGCGCATATCAGCGACCACTCGCTGCGGCATGCCTCAAATCCTCGCCGCATAAATCTGTCAATTCCACGAACGTCTTTAATCTGCCCGAACACCGGCTCAACCGTCTGGCCTCGCAGCTTATACAACTTGCGGCCACGCTCAGTCAGGTGCTTTTGCTCCATCGACTCCGTTGGCGACAAGCCATCCGGTATCGGCTCTTGAGGCGGCGGTAATTCCTGCATTGCCTTTCGCTGTTTGTAATCTTTCTGTACTGCTACCAATAATTCAATAGTATAGGAAATTGTATTTTGATGCTTTATAAGGTAAAGAAAGAATCAGCGTTTGATTTTTTTGTTATTCCTGTGTCAGATCGTATGATCTGGGTGTTGCAGGGACCGTTTTATGGGTTCGGAGGAGTCGTAGCTGAAGCTTTCGCCGCATTCCGGGCAGACGAGAGGGGGGCATCCTCCAGGGGCATCCGGGGGGAAAGCGTCCACGACGATATCTTCAACCCAATCCGTGTGATTACAAGAACGGCAGCGGTATTTGTACCAATCGCTCGGCCCTGTGAAAGGTTCGTCCGGCTGTGGCTCCAATGGTTTCTGGCTCATCTGGCAACTCCTCAAATAATAAGAACTCTTTAATGATACCGTATTTGGGACGATAAATCAACTCCAACATCCTTTTGTTATCGCACACACACTTTTGGAGATTTGCTTGAGAAAAACATTGAAATGCCGCCTTGAGTATGCCATAATAACCATTCTTGAGTATGCCATAATAACCATTAATGAATAAAAAATGAGCATTTTGACATTGAGTGCGTTGCTCTATACGCTCAAAATACCCGTGAACAGTTACAAGAAAAGGAAAAAGGCTACTATGAGAAATACACTAATATGCATGGTTGCGCTGTCGATAATGGCGCATGTGGCTATGGCGGAAGACGCCAACGCTGGTAAACCCCAGAAGAAGTTCAAAGGACCTGTGAAGGTCTTTATCCTCGCCGGGCAGTCAAACATGGAAGGACATGCCGCAATCAGCACTTTTGACTATATCGGCAAGGATCCGCTGACGGCACCTATTCTCAAGGAGATGCGCAATCCCGATGGAACGCCACGGGTATGTGACAAGGTCTGGATGTCCTATTTGACCGGCCCTTATGATGGCAGTGCCAATGGCGAGGGCCTGGGTAAGTTGACCGCCGGCTTTGGCGCACGTGGAGATCAACCCACCGAGATGTGTGGCAATATTGGTCCTGAGTTCACCTTCGGAATCTATATGGAGAAGGAACTGAAGCAACCCATTCTGATTATCAAGACCGCCTGGGGCGGCAGGTCACTCAACACCGAATTCCGTCCGCCCAGTGCCGGGCCATATAAGCTGCCCAAGGAGATTCAGGAAGTGTGGGACCAACATCCCCAGGGCGCCCACGGGGTTCCCAAACTTGAGGACCGGAAAAAATGGCAGGAAGACAAGCATGCCGCCTCGGGTGTGTTTTACCGAATGATGATCGACCATGTGAAAAAGGTGCTGGCCGATCCCAAGCGGGTCTGTCCGGAATATGACGAGAAGGCTGGCTATGAACTGGCCGGTTTTGTCTGGCTTCAGGGTTTTAATGACCTGGTCGATGGGCAGACCTATCCCAATGGGAACTATGATGAATACTCGCGATTGTTGGCACACTTCATTCGCGATGTGCGCAAAGACCTGTCAGCCCCGAAGATGCCATTCGTGATCGGCGTGCTGGGTGTCGGCGGTGAGAGCGAAAATGTGATTTTCCGCAAGGCCATGGCCGCACCGGCCGACATGCCCGAGTTCAAGGGCAATGTGGTTGCTGTTGAAACCGCTCCCTTCTGGGATCATGTCATTGCCGCCGCAGAACCCAGGCAGGGCGAGTATAACAACATCGTCGGTACGGCGCACACATTGAAACAAGATGGAACTTTAGACACGGAACGGAAATGGGATAATTACTGGAAGCCGGTTGGCAAGCCTCTGCCAGAGGAACGCATCTGGCGCTTCGCTACGATTGATGCCACCGAAAAGAAGGACAAGCTGGAAAAATATGACGGCAGGCGATTCCGTGACATCACGCTGCCAGCCGGGATGGAGAATTGGTATATGCCCGACTTCGATGACAGCAAATGGACAGAAGGCAAGGCCCCCATCGGAAAGGGCGTCTGGAAACACAGCGGAATCACCTTGGACAAATTCCCCTCAACATGGGGAGAGGGCGAATTCCTGCTGATGCGCACAACTTTTGAAGTTGAAGACCTTAACTGCGAGTCATATCGCATCGCGATTTTGGCGAGACAAGGATTCCATGTTTATTTGAATGGACAAAAGATACACACCTACATCTGGTGGCAGGACTCTCCGCGTTACGGTTCCATCGTCCTCGGAAAAGAACAGATCAAGCATTTGAAGAAGGGGAAGAACGTCTTGGCGGTCTATGCCAATGACCAGTACGACAATAACTCTTCAGAACATTATGCAGCCTTGGATTTGTGGGTTGAGGGAATCACCAAAGCGGACCAGATGAAGTTCGATCTCGCCTTGGAGGAAGTCCTTTCACCCAAAGACAGGGAGGCCCTCAAAGGCGCTTCCAATGGCGGTTACCACTATTTTGGCAGTGCGAAGATATTCGCGCAGATTGGCAAGGCGTTTGCTGAGGCCTTACTGCCTTTACAGAAATAAACCAGGAACAAGGAACAAGAGTAATGAAAACAACCAAAAAGATGAGTGCGATAGTTGCAGGGGTAGTCGGAGTCGCGGGGTTAATGGGTAGTATGGCCGGGACTGTGTGCGCGGCTGATCAGGCACAACCTGCGGACTACTACTACACGGAAGAACTTAAATACCAAACCCGCCCGGACCCGACCCGCGAGAGGTTTTTCGGCGTCATTGGCACCACCGGGCTCAAGCCGAGGATCTATCCGGGTGTAGTCCTCAAGGTGGAGGAAATGATGCCCGGCTCCCCGTGCGAGGGCAAATTCGCCAAGGGCGAGATCCTCACCGGAATCAATGGCACCGCCCTCAAAGGGCTCGACCCGTTCGTCGCCATGGGCAACGCCCTCACGAAAGCCGAAGCCACAGACGGGCGAATGGTCTTCGATGTGACCTCCGCCGACGGCAAGACCCAGCGCAAGGAAACCGTCACGATTCCCGTGCTTGGCGCCTACAGCAAGACCTGGCCGCTGAACTGCAAAAAGTCAAAACGCATCATCGATGAGGCCGCCGCCTTTTATTCCAATCCGGAGAAATTCAACCAGGACGGCATCCCGGGCGCACTCGTGTACCTGTTTCTGCTTTCCACCGGTGATGACAAATATCTGCCACGGGTGAAAGCCTACTTCGACGCCTTTCCCAAGGATGTCAAAGCCATCGGCGACCACACCTGGAACAATGGCTACAACGGGATTGCCTGCGGTGAATACTACCTGCGCACCGGGGACAAGTCGGTATTGCCCATTCTGCAACATTACTGCGACGATGCGAAGGAGCGCCAGATGTTCGACTGCGGGTGGACCCACTGGGGGCGTGGGATCTGGCCCGGTTATGTGGCGGGTGGTCTGATGAACCCGGCTGGCGCACAGGTGTTCACCACACTGCTGCTGGGCAAGGAATGCGGCGTGAATGTCGAT
>DATKWR010000920.1:0-2957 GCA_035529475.1 Sedimentisphaerales bacterium
ACGCTCCGGTTCCAGCCGACGGCGCCACTTTTGTTTTGCCGGACCAGGCGTTGACCTGGGCGCCGGGGCTTGGCGCTTTGGCGCACACGGTCTATTTGGGGACAAGCGCAGATGCCGTCGCTCAGGGTACCGCCGGCTCGACACAAGTGGCGACGTCGTTTACCCCCCCGCGCCTGCAAGGGAATACAACCTACTACTGGCGAGTGGATGAGTTCACTCTCACCGGGACTATCAAAGGGCCAGTTTGGAGTTTCACGACGGCCGGACAGATTCCCGTGGAAGACGACTCCTTGTTGGGCTGGTGGAACATGGATCAGGTTGGTGCCGCGTCGATCCCGGACATGTCCGGTCATGGCAACCATGGGACTGTCCAGGGCAAGGTCGAGTGGGTTGGCGGCGTGGCCGGCACTGCGGCGGTCCTGACCGATGACGATATGATTACCATTCCGCCGCCAAATGTGACCATCGACACCCTTACCATGACAGGCTGGATCAGGCCGGCCCGCGTGCATGGGCGGACAGGCATCATCTTCATGCGTGCGGGTACCCTGACAACCGGCATCAATCTCATGCCCGACAACCAGCTTGGCTATCATTGGCTCGACGTCGCCGAAAGCTGGCAGTACGAATCCGGCCTGATTGCCGCCGCCGGCGAATGGGCCTTCGTAGCGATAGTGGTCACCCCCGAGAAGGTCACTTTCTATCTCGACAGTGCGGACACCTCAAAGGAACTGATACGCACGCACGAACCGGTGACTTTCAGCGGCGCGCTGACCCTTGGCTCCGATACGCTCGGCGCGGCGAGGCGTTATGAGGGTGCTCTGGACGATCTGAGGTTCTATAACCGGGCCTTGACGACCGCCGAAATAGCCGGCCTCATCAGTGCCGGCACGCGGCCGCCGCGAGAGGTTGACCCGATGGCGATGGAGACTTTCGACTCGTACAACGCTTACGGGGGCGATGGAGGTCAATGGGTCTGGGACGTTTGGGCGGATGGCTTGGGCGGAAATGGAACCGGTTCCACGCTCGGCTATGAATTCGAACCGATTATGAGTCGTGACATTGTGGTCGGTGGCGGCCAGGCTTTGCCGCTGCTGTACAATAACACCGGTACCTTTGTTGACATAAACGGCAAGTCTGCGAGCATTCTCCTGTCGGAGATATCGCGTTCTTTCAATCCCGCCCAAGACCTCAAGCGTGAGGGGGCTACGGCTCTGACGCTCTGGGTACGGGGCGATCCGCTCAACATCGTGGAGCCTGCAGATTCGTTGTATCTGGGCGTCAAGGATGCCGTCGGCTCGGAAGCTGTGGTGGTCGTGGCCTCGGCGCCTGATTTGCTCAAGTCTTATTGGCAACAGAAGACCATCGACTTGAGTGCTCTGGTTAGTGTGGATTTGAGCCAGGTTACCGAGATTATAGTGGGAATTGGTGATCGGACCTCGCCCCAAACGGGCGGACTCGGCACGCTTCTGATTGATGACATCGTATTGTCGATCAAATAGGAGGAATTAAAGGTGTCACGGGCATCGGGCATCCAGAATCAACAATCCGGAATTCAAGTCCATTGGTGTTAATTCGTGGCCCTTGTCATTTACTATTTACGATTTACTATTGATTATTTCTCGGTGGTCTCGGTGTTCTCTGTGGCTCAATGCCTGTGTTAACCAGTGTGAATCCGTGTCTGAAGGTTGTTGAGGTTAGCCACGAAAGGGCACGAAAAGACACAAAGAAACCGAGGAATTCCGGTCTGCACAGTTTGCCCAAATTAACAAGTACGCTACATTCTGTCTCCTGTCTCCTGTATTCTGTATTCTGCTGTTCGCCTTTTTTCGCCCCAAAATCGCGGATTTGAAAAAAAAACTTCGCTTTTTTCCAAAAAATCGCAAAAAAGTTGTCAACATTTTGCTCCTCTCAATCGCTTTCCTCTATAGTGAAGGGTCGAATGTGTTTGTTCTGAACTCGGACAAGCGGTATGATATGTATCGGCAACCTTGAGCAAGCGACAAAAGAAACGGAAGTGCGGAAGCAAGTCTTTCAGGTGTCAAGTGCGTTTTGCCAAGAGAACATAGTTGCTCACCTTTGATACCCAGGTATGAAGTATGATCCGGTGCAGTTGTGACCAGGGAGCGAGGTGTGCGAGAATGGGGATGGAGAGCATTGCATGAAGAACGGTGCGCGAAACGAAACAGACCCTTACAGAGTATATTGCCTTTGCATCGACATGATTAAGTCGACCAAAACTGGGTTAGAGCTACCCACGAGACAATTTGACCGATTCAATCAGGAGTTGGTGGAGCAGATAAAACCTCATCTGGAGAAACTTGAGTTAAGCGATGCCCTGCTAAAGTTCACAGGTGATGGCTGGCTGTTGATGACAAATCACGAGAAGAAGATCCCCCCCCCTGTGCTGCCTCGCGCTCATCATGGCGAGCACCTTTCAGAATGACATGGCAGCTAGAACATCAATACCTGCAGACAAGATACCGGCCCTACGTCTTGCAGTCTGCGCAGGACGGGACGTGCGGGTTCAACTGGCGGACGGACGTATGGACTGGGTAGGCGACAGCGCGCGAAGAGCAGTCCGAGCATCTGGAGACTGCCGGCCTAGCCAAATACTTATCGATGAGCCTGTGCGCTACTGTGTCCTAAGGGATTTCGATATTACGCCTCTGGACCCCGCACAACGTCAAAGTCCGAAGGATGGAGAGGAACAGTTTACTGTATCTTGCTTGGGAGAACTAAAGAAAGAAGCAGTTTCAGACTCAGAAGCTCCAGAATGCTTCGTGTATGCCCTTGAGGTAACGGGGAGGAAAGAGGAGGCTCGCGCCGTTGCTGAGCAAGCGGCAGAGCGCCTGTCGGATGAAGCCAGAACGGTCCGAGACGCCAAAGAACACGCAATTCAAGAAGTGCGGCATAAGTGGAATAGGCTTCTGAGTACTCTTTCCGACTATTCCTTT
>DATKWR010000921.1:0-3255 GCA_035529475.1 Sedimentisphaerales bacterium
ACCATGTGACCAGCGCGACAGTCCCCAATTCAACTAAGTGTATGAGCATCCCAACGACGGGTGTTTGCCAGAGACGCCGCGATTCCTTGTGAATCTCAATGTGGCTATCGAAATCCGCCTTGAGTTCGAGATGTTGCGGGCAGGGACGGGATTGCGGCGCCGGCATCATCTTCAAATGCGTTTCGATCTTGCCGATGGCAATGCGGCTTTTCGTCTGTTCTTCGACCAGTGTATCCAATCGGCTGTGAACCTTGCCAATATCCTCTCTCGTGACTTCCGCCATGATGTTCGCTTTCTTTTCAACGAATCAAAAGTAGTGCCGCTCGTTCAGCAGGTCAATCAGGTTGTTGCTATCAAGGCCATCGGACCGCAACTGCTTATCGGCCACATGGACGTTCTCTGATAAACGGTAGAGGGCCGGGCTCAGGGCCTCGCGCTGTGCGGCCTGGGCCGTGACATGGGCGACAATCCCATGCGCCCCGGCCGTAAAGTTTTCGCCGGCCACCTGTTTGACATCGAGCGGCCAGACGTGGGGGTTCTCCATCAGGTCGCCGCCGACGCCCACGTTGGCATAACCCGCGTAACAGGGGTACGGCGGGACCGAGAGGGCGAGTACGCCCAGCCAGTCGAAAGACGCTTGCAGCCTCGGCATCTCGCCCTGTGACAGGCTTGCCAGAACCTCGCCAATAGAGCCTTGCAGCCCTTCGAGCATTGCATAGATTGCCGGATACCGCAGCCCCGTCTCGACGGCCAGCAGTACGGGTTTGCCCGATTGTTTCTCCATGCGCAGTTTCAAGCACAGCGGCCCGCTGTACTTCTGCTCAAGCAAAAAGGGTTCGAGCCTTTTGAGCGTCTGGCGGTAGAGGGTCGGCGATTTCTCGCCGTCGCGTTTCTTCTTCGGACGCCAGAACCAGCCCAGGCATAGAGGCGGCTGGCATCGCGGGCCGTAGTTGCCGGCCAGGAAGTGGTTCTGTTCGATAGTGCTGAACAGACTGCCGGGAACCAGTTCGCCCCTGACGTACCAAGCCTGGAGCGTCAGGCTATCATCGGTCTGGTCGGGGCCTTGGTCCTCTTCCTTCGGCACATTGAGGCCGTGAATCCTGGCTATTCCCATGCCGAAGCCGCGGTCGAATTGCAGAACGTCGTTGAGGGCCCCGGCGCCCCAGCTCCTCGGGATCTCCGCAACCGTCTTTCCACTGCCCGGCGAATCGAAGAGTACGACCGTCTCGTGATCGAGGCCGTCGCGCCAGATATCCACGCGGGGAATCAGGCCGGCGTACAGCTCTCTCGCTATTCCCGGCCGTACCCAGAAGTCGCAGTCGTACCCTTCGCTCTGGATTCTTCGCAGCAAGGCCAGGCCCTCGCCGCAACGTGAAATCATTCTGAATCTGGTCATTTGGCTAATAGCTCCTCTAACGTCGGCAGGCCCTCAAGAAGATCAGGGCGTGAGGGCGTCCCCGTGGGTTGTTGGGCTTTCCTCATCGCTGCGAGATCCGCGTACAGTTCCTTGACCATTTCCTCTTTGCCTTTGTAAGCCAGACCGGTGGCGGTGGTGTTCTTGGCGATCCTCTGCATAATCTCCGCCTGTGACATGGCGCGTGCGACCGCAGATTCCGCCGATTTTCCCTGATAATAAATTTCACCCTTCGGCGCCGAGTACGGCAGTCCGAACCTCATCGCCAGCAATTCCGCCGTCTGGTCGGCCACATCTTTTGCGGAACGCTTCCATTTCGGCTTGCCCGCATCCGGGCCGGATTTGAATTGCTCGCCGGTAATCATGTACTTGGACATCAGCGCTGTGTCGGCGACAACGCCGGTTACATCCAACGACAGGTCCACAAAGACATTGCCCGTGCGCACATCCTGTAAATCGTGCTGTAGGTTCGGATACTTGATCCGATTGATCGCCTCATAAGCGATATTCTGCACCATCCCCCCGAAGGCGGGCAGGCTTATCATGTTCAGTCCGGTGTCGATCGCTAATTGCGTCGGTTCTTTGCCGATTTCTGCTTTGGCCGCCAATCTGATCTTCTCTTTTTTCTGTTCCTCATCCTGATCGGCCAGGAGATACAGCAGTCCCAGCCAACCGTACTTGACGCCGAGTTTGACGAGTCTCTTGACCACAGCGACAAGGATATTGGCATAGACTACACCGCTGATTCGTTTGCCAGCTTCACCCGGTCCGATCCGGCCCTTGCGATAGGCATCCATCGCCCTCAAAAGGACGTTGTACTGGGCATTGCGGGCCGAGGAGAACATCAGGGACCCCCGCAAAATAGTGTTGGGACTTGAGGTCAGTTCGTTGCGGTAGAGCAGGTCCCATTGCGGTTGCGTTTCGAGTGCGTCTTCGGTCAGCTTGATCGCGGCCTTCTTGAATTCGTCCGTGCCTCGCTTGAGGTCGGTTTCTGCCGCCACCTTTGCCTGCGCCGCCAGGTAGATTTGATAGATCGCCTTCTGGTCGCCCCAAGTGTAGTGGTTGAGGAGTTTTTCCGTCGCGGACTTTTCGCCCCATATCAGATTGTCGAAGGCGTTCTGTGCGGCGGCGCCACCGATGGCGAAGTCGAATTGCCGGGCCGCCCACCGCATCCATAGCGTAGGCGAGAGGTCCGTCATTTCCCGAACGGCCTTAATCGGTATTCTGGGAAGGTTCGCTACGCTTCTCGGGCCGATGAAGTGCTTGGGTTCGATGAATTCGAACGCCGCCGGAATCGAGGCGGTCTGTACGCCGTAACCGCTGAGTCTGACGCTCAGGGCGTACTTGCCGAAGTTGTTCAATATCTGCGCCCCGAACATATCAATGAAGTTCTGGTCCGTCACCATCCCCTGTATTCGCCGCAACATCGTGACCAGACTATTGAGTTCCTTTCGGTGGCCGTTCTTAATGACTTCATTCTGCCACTTCTGATCGCCGACGAGGGCCTTGATGTCCTGCATGGGCACAGTCATCGCCGCATAGGACGCATTGGCCTGGATATTCGCCATCACCTCCTGCTGCCAGGGGATCACTCTGAAGGGTTGGCGTCCGCCCGTTCTCGGCAGGAACCTGCCCTGATTTTCGATACTGACGGAAATACTCGTGGCGCGGCCTTCCACGCCGATAGGCATGACCCTCGACAGGTGCCAGTATTTCTCTTTGCGGGCCAGCTCGTAATTCTGATAGTCCATCGAGGTCTTGTTGATGGCCGGTGACTGGACCTTCCAGTTGTGCTCGAAATAGACATCGGCCATCTTCTTGAGGGCGGGATGTTTGGTTTC
>DATKWR010000922.1:0-12001 GCA_035529475.1 Sedimentisphaerales bacterium
CTTCGACGATCTCGCTGCGGCAGCAGAGAATGCCCTCACGCTGCCCCTGATGAAAAAGCTGGATTTTGACAAGTACACTTCGAGAGAAGACTATGCGGCCAAGCGCACAGCGTACAAGGATGCCTATCACGAATTCGGCCGTAGCTACATCGGAGGCATGGTTCCCATGGCGTTGATGTACACGCTTACCGGCGAGAAGAAGTACGGCAACGCAGCCAAGAGGCATATTCTGAGCCTGCTGGACTGGGATATGGAAGGTGTTACATCGGTTCAAGACCCCAGATTCGATGAGATCGGTCTCGAGCTCGCCCGCACCGTTCCTCTGGGCTATGACTGGTGCTACGACCTCTTTTCTGAACAAGAGCGGCACGCAGTCGAGCAGATGCTTGTGGCGCGGGGTAATCTGCTGCTGGAGCGCATGCAGAAGCGAGATTTTCTGAATACTCCCGGCGAGAGCCACGACGGCCGCGTGCCGGGATACCTTGTCGTGTTTGCCATCGCGCTGGCTGAGCGGCCGGAAGCCGAAGCCTGGATGGACTACGGGATGAAATCCATTCTCACCGTATTTCCGCACTGGGGCGGTAAGGACGGAGGATGGGGCGAGGGCGTTGACTATGCCCTTTCCTATAATGACCGGTTCATCATACCTCTCCAGTCCGTTTACATGAGCACCGCCTACGACCTTTGGCAAAAACCCTTTTTCAACAAGTTCCCTTATTTTCTCATCTACTGTATTTCGCCAAAAGCAGAGGACACTCCCTTCGGTGATATGGAGCATCTGGGTATCCTTGACCGCGGCGACAAACTGCGAGCCATGCTCCTTTTTTTTGCCCTGCGCAATCAGGATCCAGGAATGCGGTGGTGGGTTGATCTGTTCGCCAAAGAGCAGGATTCCTCGTTGGAAGGCTTGAGTATCGTGAATTCCCTGATTCTGGCCGATACGGTTGTTCCTTCGCCGCCAAAGAGCATTCCGCCGGACCGGGCATTCAAAGGTATCGGGTGGGCGGCCCTGCACAGTGATTTGGACAAGCCCGACAAGGACCTGATGGTGCTCTTCAAGAGTTCGCCCTATGGTTCCGTCAGCCACAGCCACCTCGACCAGAACACCTTCGCAATTCTGAAGGGCGGCAGCTCTTTGGCCATGCCCGCCGGCGCGCGCTACCCACAACACGGCTCCCCTTTTCACACGGAATACACCCGGCTCACTGTCGCACACAACGGCCTCTTAATCAATGGAAAGGGGCAGATTGACCGAGACGAAGCGGCCAATGGGGCACTGACCAGGTTTCAGACCATGCCCTATATCGGCTATGCGGCCGGGGAAGCCCGGGACTGCTACGGGAAGCCCGTCACTCGGTACATCCGGCACATGGTGCTTGTGCGTCCGTCTCTCGTGTTGGTTGTGGATGATCTCGAAGCATCGGAACCGGTGCAGGTCGAGTGGCTTATGCACGCAAAGGAAAGATTCGATTTGAACGAAAAGGAACAGACCTTTGTCTCCCATAGGAATGACGCTTTCATGAAAGTCCATCTCCTCACGCCCGGGGGATTCGATTTCCACCAGGACGATGCGTGGCCGATCGATCCTAAACAAGGCTATCCTATGGTCACCACGGAACCGCCTGCAAAGCAGTGGCATTTGAATGCGCGCCGGCGGGAACAGAGCCAGAAAGTTCGGATTGCAGCGATAATGGTAGTCGGAGACGACGGCGGTCAGCCGGAATGCAAGGTGCTTCGGACTACAAACGGCACAGCGGAGATCATTGCCAGCTTCGCCGGGATTGGCCAGGCGAAAACAACGGTGGATCTGTCGGCAGGCCGCAAACCCTCACAGCCAACAATTGAGATTCATTACGAACTGCAAGACGGTAAGGCGGAGCATCTGTCAATTCCCTAATGGACGGGTGGGGTACAAGATTACATACATATCAGGGCAAAATCTGACTTCGGGTGATTTTGCTATTGAGACACATAGGATTTTGATGTATAATCATTGCTGATGAGCATACAACATATCAGATAGTGCAGAGATCCGAAATATGGCGGAACATGGCACTAAATCTAATGCATCTTGTAGGCAAATAATCAGGAATAGCCTGGGTATTTCATCATGTACAGGCGAAAGAGCGGATTTACTTTAATAGAGCTTCTGGTGGTGATCTCCATCATTGCGTTGCTGATGGCACTCCTGATGCCGGCCCTGCAGCGCGTAAAGAAACAAGCGAGGACGGTCGCGTGCCTATCGCTGCTGAGACAGTGGAGCTTATGGTTTTCAATGTACGCAATGGACAACGGAGGCTATTTGATGGAAGGTTGGCAAGGGAGCAGCAAGGGTACCGGTAATAATACGTGGTGCAGCGCCTTGGGCGCGTACCACAATTACGACACCGGCGTTACCTGCTGTCCGAATGCCACAAAACCCTGGCTCGATGAGTTTGGCAATTCTGGTGAGTTCGAGGGCACATTCCTCGGCTCGACCACGGCCTGGGGCTACTGGAAGCACGAAGAGTGGCTCCAGCCTCTCAAAGGCAGCTATGCGATGAATGGCTGGTGTAATAATCCGGAACCAGGATACGGCCTTGCAGGCAAATCTGAGGCTGATCACTGGAGGACTCCCGATGTTCAAGGGGCAGGTTATGTCCCGCTGTTCTTAGGGGCGCAGCGATACGATACATGGCCGAGGGACAAAGAAGAGCCTCCGGAATACGATGGCCAGCAGCGAGGAAGTAATCACATGCGGCGCGTCTGTGTAAACCGGCACAACGGGTTTGTAAACACCCTTTTCCTGGATTGGTCCGCGAGGAGAGTGGGGCTTAAGGAGTTGTGGGTGTTGAAGTGGCATCGCTCATACGACACGGCCGGTGTCTGGACCCGGGCCGGCAATGCTCTGCCGAGCGATTGGCCAATATGGTTGAGAGACTTCAAAGACTACTAATAATAAGAGTTTTGCAAAATCGAAGTTAGGCACACTTTTGGAAAGAAAAAATCTTCTCTTCTTTCGATTTTTTCGCCGGAAAGGGATGTTTATTGAGCTAATGCGACTCTAACGGGTAACTCCTGGCCCTATCCTCAAAAATCACTTGAAAAATGTGAGATTCTGTGTTACGTTATTATTAGCATTAGGAACTCACGCCGAGTCGTTGACGGGGGCCGTTTTGGGAGTGGGTGGGGAACAGGCGGATCGAGCGGAAACGGCAGGAGGACAACGTCGCGCTGCAGGCATGGTTTTATAATATAAATGGGGTCAGTATATGACCCATAGCATGGGGGTGGTCAAAACTTAATGGAGGAAAAGAACAATGCAAATCAGAGAGAAAAAATGGAACGCGATGATGGCGGTGCTCTTGGCGCTCGCGACGTCCACTTTCGCATATTCGGCCACGATCCCCGTGGATACGAATGGAGACATCGCCGCGGCCAATGAGATCGCTCAGGCCGGCGATACCATCGAGATCTCAGCGGGCACGTACATCTTAACGTCTCCGATAGAAATCAAGGATGGCGTTACTTACCGCGGTGCAGGTTCCGAACAGACCGTTATCGACTGTGGCGGCATCACGCGCGCCTTTGTCGGCTGGGGTGATCGCAGCCAAAACGACCAGTTGCTCGACTCCGAAACAGGATATCCGGCCAATACCTCCGGACCGAAAGGCTGGGTCATCCAGGGACTCTCCATTATCAACGGCGTGGCCGATGACGTGGACAAGGTCGTCCAGCGCGTTGGCGACCCGACCATCATTCCCCCCCTCACGGCCAACATCGTTTTGGATCCCTTCAAGAGTACCAACGGCGGCGGCATCCTCCTGGAGAACTACGCCGAAGGTTCCTTGGTTGACGTGGCCTTTGACAACTGCAACGCTTTGGCCATAGGAGTCGATGCGGTCGATCCTACCATTGCCACTTATCTGGGCTCGGGCGGCGCGGTGTACATGGGCTCGGCAACCGCGAATATCCTCAATTGTTCCTTTGCGAACAACAACGCCTCCTCAGATGGCGGGGCGATCAGTGCGTCCAATTCGGACTTGGAGAATTTGGATCTGTCGATTGAGAGCTCCACCTTCATCAACAATCGCGCCCGTGACGACGGCAGTGCTATTTACGTAGTCCGAAGGAACTTGAGCGTCATCAACAGTGTTGGTGACGGCAACAAGAGTGGGCTGGATCCGGCTGTTATGGCCGACAACGTCAGCGGCGATCCCGATGGCGGATTCCTCTATATTACCGGCGCGGACAAGGTCGCCGGTACGAGCTATACCGAGGATACGCCGCCGCTGGAAATGACCAACTACGGGGGGGTGGTTACTCTCAGCGGCTGCACCATCACCAATGGCGAAGCGCGGCGCGGCGGCGGCATCTGCTCCAACAGCGCCGCCCAGCTTAACGTTGCAGACACTTCATTCGCCAACTGCAACGCGATATATGACGGCGACGGCGGCACCATTTTCGCGAACTCGCCGTCCCCGTTCAATCCTGCAGCCTTTGACCCTAACGACCCGAATTCATCACCGGTGGGCGATCCCGGCGTGTACCTCGACGGTGTAACCATTGACGGCAGCAGCTCCGCAGATGACGGCGGCGGCATCAACATCGACAATTGGGGCGTGACCTCGGATAACAATTATATCGAGGCCCCCAAGGTCGTGATTCGCAACAGCATCATCAGGAACTGCCGAGCCGGTAGCCCGGCGCCGGATGACGGCAACCGTGACGGCGGCGGCATCCGTCTTAATAACAGGTTAGATGTTGCCATTACCAACACCCTGGTCGAGAATTGTACGGCGGGCCGGAACGCTGCGGGTATCTATTTCGCCGGTATCGTCAGTGCTGCGTTGATTGACGGCTGCCGGATCTCAAATTGTCACAATGACGACATCAGCGGTGAAGGCGGTGACGGCGTTGCGCTAAATATGGAAGAGGATGACAATGTCAGTGTAGTGGTTTCCAATTGCATCTTTGATAACAACACCAATAGGCAAGATGACGCCGTCGTTCGTATTGATGCCGATACGCTTGTCGTCGCCAACTGCACCTTCGTCGGTAATAGAACAGCAGACCACGGAATACTGTATTTCAACACGGGTCGCGCTGATCCTCTCGCCGTCACCAATAAGGCCGTCAATAACCTGTTTGTGAACAATGATTCCTCGCCTGGAAGTGACAATATCCTTGATTGGAACAAGGACCAAAACAACAACATTACCCTGAACAATGGTTTCTTCGGCAGTATTCTGGATAATGATTCTCAAATCGAAGACACCGCTGATGCCGATCTGGGCTTTACTGGAAACTTCATCGCAGCGGCGGATCCGCTGGTTGACATGGCCGGCGGCGATTATCACTTGGCGCCAAGTTCGGAAGCCGTCGACAAAGGAATCGCTGAGGATGCGCCGGATCACGATTTCGACGGTAATGTGCGTCCGCAAGGCGCTGCGCATGACGTCGGCGCGTATGAATCACCCGGCCACTAATGCCAAGAGAGTTCCGCATTGGCAGCAGAACAAGGAGTGGCCGGTGGAACCGACCCGTGAAAAAAGCTATAAGCGACGGATCGCTCAACTGGAAGCCGAAAACGCGGCCTTGAAGGAGGAGGTTGCTGAGCTTTAAGCGCAGGTCGTCAAGCTTACCGAGCAAATCGCGAAACTCTCGAAGAACTCCTCCAAACCACCTTCCTCGGATATTGTCAAGCCGCCCAACTCGGGCCTCATTGGGCCGAACCTCGGGTAACTCTCCCAGATGTCGCCGTATCCGTGGAATCGCGGATCCCCCTGACGTGTCAAGGTCTCGGTGAGTCGATCGCGCAAATCATCTCGCACCTGCTTGAACCCGGCATCCGGTTGGCTTCAAAGCTTCCTGAGAGAAAAGTGATATTTTTGATGGTCACACCGTCGATCCCGTCCGAGTTGGGGCCGCAACCGATGGATTTACAGTTGATGAACTTGAGGCCATCCGATGTTCTACGCCCGTTACCGATTCGGCAGAAATACGTTGTTCTGCAGCGTAATCACCCTGCCCGGCGCACTCTGGTCATTACTTTAATGAATTTCAGCTTGGGGGCGGCGATTACGTTGTTGATGATTCACACGTCAACCGTTTGCCCGCGCCCAATGTAGATGCCGTCATCGAGGCTGTCAGGTAACCAGCACAAATACTCTGGGATGTTCCTTGTACGTCCCATATTTTGCAGGCATTTGTTTAGCGCCGGAAACGCCTTTTTTTGATATGAAAAACGAGGCTTCTTGGGAACTGGAACCGCCTTTTCGGGGCCAAGAACGCCCATCGACCCGCTAAACAGATACTTCTGCAGAAGGCTTCTTGACCACCCTGTTTCATATATGTAAAATACAATCATCAAGCTGGACAACAAATTATGATCACAGAAATGGTTTCCGGCCTAATCCGCATCTGGAAGTCTATTGAACACGTAATTGGAGGAATAAAACATGTTAAGATTAAGGAAATTATCATGGGCTGTCTTTCTATTGGCAGTCGTTTGCTTCACAACTGCGCAGGCGGCAAATATTCAATGGAGCGGTGCGAATGCGGATGCAAACGGTGTAGGTTACTGGGACAGCCCGGGTAACTGGGCAGGAGATACCGAGCCCACCATAGATGATGGGGCCTGGATTTATCTGGCCGGCGCCACAGTAGTCGTGGACGATTTCTTACCTAACGAGAAGGTGTGTGATAATGTTCGAGTAGGATGGGGTGAAACTCACCACGACATTACGTTGCTGGTGACAGGAGGGACGTTTCGCTGCCGGAGCCAATTAAACGTTGGGCTGCGGGGTGCAAAGAACTGTACGCTCCAAGTGGACGGCGGACACGTAATTGCCGAGGGTAGGGTGCGCTCGGCACGCGACTTAAGTGCGACTGCCTCGTTTATAATCAACAGTGGAATCGTGGATGTGGCAAGTTCTATGGCCCTGAGCGAACTGTCCTCATCCGGTGGGGTCACCTTGGTCATGAGCGGCGGAGTGCTTAACGTAGATGCCCTTGAAACAGGACAGGGGGCTCCGGTAACAATCGAGCTGAACGGAGGGACGATTAATGCCGGGTCATTTGCTATGAGCACGGGTGCAACCATGGACATCAAGGATGGCAAGATTGTGGTAAATGGGGACTTCACAGACCAATTTGCCCAATGGTTCAACCTGGGTCGTATAACCGGGTTCGGTGTTCCAGCCGAACGCGGCTCAGTGAAAGTGTCCTATGACCCCGATCAGAACAAGACCACCGTTACGGCGGACATCAGCCAGTCGGACCTCAATAAGGCCTGGAAGCCCTCTCCTTTTGGTGGGGGTGCGCCGCTTGACACGGTGCTGACGTGGATGCCCGGCGATGCTACGGCGGCCGCGCAGGGACATGACGTGTATCTCGGTACAGATGCGGATGCGGTTGAGAACGACACCACAGAGAACACGCTGGGCACCTATCAGGGACGGCAGAGCGGGCTGACATACGCAATCCCGCTTGAGCCGGTGCTCGGTGAGACCTATTACTGGCGTATCGACCAGATCGATAAGACCACGGGCGAAATTCACAAAGGAAGTCTCTGGTTTTTTACGATGCAGACCAATATGCTGGTGGAAGGTTTTGACACCTACGCAAGCTGGTGGGAGAACCGAGCGGATCTCTTAGAGACCTGGAAGGAGTCGGGCAGCGCTGCGGCTTACATCGTTGATGATGCAGCCGTTGACGTCAACTCTATGGAAGTCTCTTGTCACGCTCAGTATGGCGACGGCGACGCCATCATGACCCTGCCCCTGGAGGCGGATTGGGCCCGTTACGGCATCAGAGCACTGAACTTCATGTTCAAAGGGGATCCGAACCTCAGCAAACTCGATGTGACGCTGAGCGATGGTACCAACGAGGCCAAGGTGACAGTGACCGATCCGGATATCCTTCTGACAGATGCCTGGCGTGGGGTTGATATTGATCTGGCACAGTTTACCGCTGTGGATCTGAGCCACGTCAGACAATTGGCGCTGAGCGTTTCATACACGGGAACCGCCCTGGTAAATTACGATCTGATCCGCGTGTATCCGCAGCGTTGTATGGCTCAGTTCGGGCCAACGGGGGACCTGAACGGTGATTGTATTGTGGATGCCCTGGACCTGGAGGTACTCATGGAAGATTGGCTTAAGTCGGGCTATGAAGTGACAGATGCCGAGCCTGGCGAGACAGCGGCAATCCATTACGATCTGGATCAAACCTCCGGGACGACTGTGACCGATAAGACGGGGCTGTGCGATGCGACTCTAACCGGAGCAGAACAATGGGATCCCGCCGGCGGAGTGGATGGCAGTGCTTGCCTGAAGTTCGACGGTCAACTCTACATGGATTTGAACAATGAGTTAGTCGCATTTGCCAATATCGACAAGCAGTTCAGCTTTTGTTTATGGGTCAATGGCGATCCCGATTCGCAACCTCCCTTTGAGGCCCAACGGGTGATGCACGCATTCTTGCTCGCCGGATATGGAATTCAATTTCAATGCCCGAATACAAGCGGATACGTGAACTTCGCTGCCGGAATATCCCCTCCCGACACCACAATTTGGACAGGAGCCACGCCTGATGATTGGGAAGGCGGGTGGAATCATTATGCCCTGGTCAAGGACGCCGACTTGGGGATTCAACGTATCTATCGTAATGGAGAACTTGTAGCAGAAAACGACAATGCCTTCAAGGGCATCGCCGTCGTGAATTCTATGACCTTTGGCGGCAATCAAGGCGATGCAACGCCCGCCCGCGGTTGGGAATATCACGGCAAGCTGGACGATATTCGGATATATGGTGTTACTTTGTCACAGGCAGAGATACTGAGCCTCGTGGGCAAAGAAACCTTAAAACAAGGTGTTTACTCGTCAGCCGATCTCAATGGCGATGATATCGTGGATCAAGCTGACCGCGACATCCTGGAAGCCAACGTGGGCACAGAGCAACTTTGGCCTTTGCCATAGACAGGGCCTCCTGCGCTCGTCAAGGGGGCATCGGACCGCCTCCATAGGCCAGAAGGACCGCTTTGACGAGCCGTGAGACTGCGGTATGGAAGACGTCGAGGTTCTCTGCCATGGTGCCCTTCCCGAGCCTCAGCGAGTGAGAGGGAGGCCAATTCGAGAGGCATTATAGCCTCAGATGGGGGCAGAATGCCGGCCAGAGGTGGTCCCATTGGTGCTTGACAGGCACATGCGGAGCTGATGGAGAAATTTTAGAACTCCTTAACGCTTGGTGAGATTACGAAACATGTTCGGCAACTGTAGTTCAAAATCCGGTTCAGAGGCCGGCTTATACATTCATGTTCCTTTTTGCCGGACCAAGTGCCGCTACTGCGGCTTCTACTCCGAGCCGATTGTCGAACACGATGCAGGCGCCGTCGTCTGTGCGATGATTGCCGAGATGAAGCGGCATGAGCTGGGCGAGGGCATAAGCACCATCTACATCGGCGGAGGAAGCCCGAGTTCCCTCCCGCCGGAACATCTGTTTCGGCTGGTCCACCACGCGGCGCAGCAATGCCCGGCGGCGGCGGAGTTTACCGTCGAGATCAATCCAGGCCAGGCGGATAGGGACCTGCTCCGCGGGCTGCGAAGAGCAGGCGTCAATCGGCTTTCCATCGGAGCACAGTCTTTTATTCAGCGGGAGCTGGATTTTCTGGGCAGAGGCTACGCCGTCGATTGCATAGGCCGGGCGGTCCAAGAAGCCAGGACGGCCGGCTTTGACAATATCAGTCTGGATTTGATTTTCGCCCTGCCCGGCTCTTGTCTGGACTCATGGAAGCACAATCTCCGGACGGCCATCGCACTGGCGCCCGACCATATAAGCGCTTACAGCCTCACTTATGAAGACGGAACCCCCCTGGCAAAGGACCTGGCGGCCGGGCTGATTAGACCCGTCGATGAGGATATCGACCGGGCAATGTACGAACTGACCATTGACGATCTCGCACGGGCGGGCCTGGACCAGTACGAAATATCGAATTTTGCGAAGCATGGTTCTGAGTGCAGGCATAATCTTAACGGCTGGGCAAACGGCAGTTATGCCGGCATTGGGCCCGGAGCAACTTCGTATCTGAAGGGCACAAGGAGTGCGAATTTTGCGGACATTGATGGGTATGTCCGGGCGATCACAAGCGGCGCAAGCGTGGTTGAGTCGAGTGAAACGCTCGCCGGGCGCGAGCGGGCCTGTGAGACGGCCGTCCTGAATCTGCGTCGCCGGTACGGGATCGATTTGGCCGAATTCAAGAGCCGGACCGGTTTTGACCCGATGCAACTGTTCGCAGAGCCGATTCGGACGTATCAGGAACGGGGGTTGATTGAGAAAGACGGCGGGCGGATTTTCCTCACGCGCCAGGCGCTTGGAATTGCTGATTCGATTCTGTGCGACTTTGCACTCGTTTAGCACAAGTTGCCTTCGGCCGCCAAAAACGCTATAATACCTGTTTTCCGTATTTAAGTGAACTGGACTCCAAACTACAGATGAGCACCGAACACATAAGAAATTTCTCTATCATAGCGCATATCGACCACGGCAAGAGCACGCTGGCCGACCGGATACTGGATCTTACCGGCAGGGTCAATGCGCGCGACAAGAAGGACCAGATCCTCGACGACATGGATCTTGAACGCGAGCGAGGCATTACCATAAAAGCTTCCGCGGTTACCCTCGACTACGAGCACGAAGGAAAAAGGTACATGTTAAACCTCATCGATACGCCTGGGCACGTGGATTTTCACTATGAGGTTTCGCGTGCTTTGGCGGCGTGTGAGGGGGCGCTTCTGGTGGTTGATGCGACGCAAGGCGTGGAGGCCCAGACGGTCGCCAACGCCCACCTGGCCATTGAAAGCGATGTAGAGCTGATCGGCGTAATCAACAAGATAGACCTGCCGGCGGCCCAGCCCGAGGCCACCTCGGAAGAAATTCAGCACGCCATAGGGATCCGCAAGAACGAGTGCTTTCACATCAGCGCCAAAACAGGCAAGGGGGTTCCGGAACTGTTGGAGGCAATCGTCACACTTCTTCCGCCCCCCGCAAACCGGGGCAATGAGCGGACCGCGGCGATGATTTTCGACAGCCACTGCGACGACTACCGCGGCGTAATATGCTATGTCCGGGTATTCGCGGGAAGACTCAGGCTCAGACGGAAGATTCGCTTCATGGGCAACGGCAGGACTCATATCATAACCGAACTGGGCAAGTTCACGCCCACGATGACACCGGTGGATGAGCTGAGTGCGGGCGAGGTGGGGTACGTGATTGCCAATATCCGCGAGCTGGCCGATGTGACCATTGGGGACACGATCACCGACGACGCCGAGCCTGCGGCCAAGGCCCTTGCAGGTTACAAGCCACCGGTACAGATGGTGTTTTCGGATTTTTACCCCGGCAACAATACCGATTACCCCAAACTTCGAGCAGCCTTCGAGAAGCTGGCGCCCAACGACGCGAGCTTTTCCTTCGCCGCCCATAATTCACCCGCCCTGGGCTTCGGCTTCCGGTGCGGGTTCCTGGGCCTGCTGCACATGGACATCATTCAGGAGCGCCTCGAACGCGAGCATGGCATCGACGTCGTGCAGACGGCTCCGACGGTCAGCTATGAGGTCCTTACAAGAGACGGCAAGGTCATCAGGATCGATTCTCCCAGCGATTTGCCTGATATTACGAAAGTCGCCGAGCTGCGTGAGCCTTTTGTGCTGCTGGAGATCATCACCACCAGCGAATCAATTGGTGACGTGATGAAGCTGGCCGAGGCCCGGCGGTGCACTCTGCTCAAGACCGAGTACATCAGCGGCACGCGCGTCATGCTCGAATACAAAGCGCCGCTGGCCGAGATCGTGTATGATTTCTATAACGTGCTCAAAGGCATCAGCCACGGCTATGCAACGATGGACTACGAATTCATGGGCTTTGAGAAAAGCGACCTGGTGAAGATGGATATTCTGGTCAACACGGTCGCCGTCGGCGCCCTTTCCCTGATTGTTCATCGCAGCACGGCAGAGGCACGCGG
>DATKWR010000923.1:0-2162 GCA_035529475.1 Sedimentisphaerales bacterium
CCGGGCCATTTTACAACGCACGGCACACGAATGCCACCTTCAAAAACATTTCCCTTGAAGCCCGAGAAAGGCGAGTTTTGGCCGGTCTTGTTGGCGCCGTTATCGCTCATGAAGACCACGAGCGTATTGGCCGCAATATCCTCGTCCTCCAGCGCTCTCAGTATCCTGCCGATTCCCTCATCCATGCGCTCGACCATAGCAACGTAGGTTTCATGCGAGCCTTTGCCATAGTCTTGCTGAGGGACGGGCTCAGGCTTCTCATCGCCGGGGCCCTGGTAGGGGGTGTGGGGAGCGTTATACGGGACATACAGGAAAAAAGGCGTATTCTTAGGGCGATGAATGAACTTGACCGCCTCGTCGGTGATCAGGTCCGTCATGTAGCCTTTACGCTCGACGGGCCGGTCGTTCTGATAGAGGGCGGGCCGGCCGGTATATTCGCAGTGGTGAAAGTAGTCGATGGAACCGCCCACCGGGCCGAACCAGTAGTCGAAGCCGTGGACGCGGGGGAAGAACTTGGGCTCATATCCGAGGTGCCACTTGCCGCAGATGGCCGTGGCATATCCTGCGCCTTTGAGCATGCGGGCGATGCTCATTTCTTCGGCGGGCAAGCCCATCTCGTGCATCTCGCAGAGCCGGATAGCGTCGTCGTATCGACCTACGTTGCCGATGCCGAGGGCGCATTCAAGGCCGCCGACGCGGTGTTGATAGCGGCCCGTCAGCAGGGCGGTTCTGGTCGGCGTGCATTCAGGAGCGTTGGAGTAGAAGCTGGTGAATCGGACGCCTTCGCTGGCCAGACTGTCTATGGCCGGCGTGCGGATGTCCGGGCAGCCATAACAGCCGACGTCGCCGAATCCGAGATCGTCAGCCATGATAAGAACGATATTAGGGCTTCGCACGGTCCGCAAGCCGCCAAGACTGCACCCGGCGGCGCTTAAGGCGGTGAATCCGACAGTGTGAACCAGGAACTGACGCCTCGTGAGTGTTTTGATCATATCCATACTCCGGCAAAGAACACCTTGCAATCTGTATTATAAAGCCGTCGGCCCGACGGGAAAAGACCAATTTTCTCATCCGAGACGTCTGCGCGACGGGTGCAGTTCATGTTTGTAGGTAGCGTCATGTCGAGCGAAGCGAAGCGGAGTCGAGACATCTGGCTGCGGACGAGAGGCACAACCTATGTGCAGGCAGATTTCTCCGTTCCGGTCCGCCTGCAACGGACCTCCAGTCGAAATGACACCCGTTGCCGGCCTTTCGGAGAAGCTACCTACAATTCTGAATCGCACCCCCGCGCGACCTCCGGCGTGAAAATCGGTGGACGGATTCTGGATACCGGGTTATAATGCGCCCCATACTGTGCGCTGCCGGCTGGTATGAAAAGCCTTGCGAGCGCGAGGTGTTTTCAAGGGTTGTCTATTTTTGATTTTGGTCCTATAGAGGGTCTTAATGAAGGCTTTAATCCACACAAAACCTTGTTGTTTCGAGTACTGCGATTTCCCCGACCCGACGGCGGGTGATGACGACGTGCTGATTCGCGTCAAGGCCTGCGGCATTTGCGGCTCGGACGTGCACGGCTGCACGGGCAAGACGGGCCGGAGAATTCCCCCGCTGATTATGGGCCATGAGGCCGCCGGCATCGTCGAGCAGGTGGGCAGGAACGTCAAGGGCCTGAAGAAGGGCGACAGGGTCTGCTTTGATTCGACGGTCTATTGCAACACGTGCCAGGCGTGCCGAAAGGGCCTCTACAATCGCTGTGACAAGCGCCAGGTGCTTGGCGTTTCGGTCCCAGCCTTCAAGAGGCACGGCGCGTTCGCCGAATACGTTGCAGTGCCGTCGTGGATTGTCTTTAAGCTGCCCGATCAGATGTCCTTCGTTCAAGCCGCTCTTCTTGAACCGGCGTCCATAGGCACGCACGCCTCCAACCGGGCGCCGATCTCGGCGGACGATACGGTATTGGTGATAGGGGCCGGGACAATCGGCCTGTTTATTCTGCAGGGCGCCAGGCTCAGAGGCGCCGCCAGAGTCATCGCCGTCGATATCGATGAATTCCGCCTCGACGTGGCCAAAAAGCTGGGGGCGGACGCGATTATCAACCCAGCCAATTCCGATCTGAAAGATACGGTTCTGGAGCTAACGGAAGGGCAGGGAGTCAACGTCGCAATAGA
>DATKWR010000924.1:0-2253 GCA_035529475.1 Sedimentisphaerales bacterium
TGAAGGAGTCAGACGAAATGGCACAGAGAAGATCTACCCATACGCGGCAGCCCCGACCGCAACGGAACAGAATGTTCGCTTTTTCCAGCAACTCCGCCGGCGCACGTGAGCGCTGTGGACTGATGGTATGTTCGGCCCTGATCGTGGTCATCCTGGCGGCGGCGTGTCCGGCCGATAGCTCGGGCCCCGGAATCGGACTGAAGATAGGCGCGCAGACTCTTGACCAGCCTTTTGGGGACGGCAAAACGACGCGCGCGCGGTTCGAGGTGGAGCTGGTAAGCCCGCGCTTCGCCGACGACCATTTCGACGTGGCCTTCACGTTCGGCGGCTCATCCCTCGGCTCGTTCTCCAGTCAGTACGTTGATTTAGTTGACGGTGTACTCTACGAAGACTACTACCACGACGATCTGTCCGTGCTCGATATCGGGCTGTCAGCGAGGCTGTATCCTCTGGGTGACAGCCGCGTGCGGCCCTACATTGGAGCGGGTATCGGCTACTTCTGGTTTCTGGATTCGTGGGATGATGATTATTTTGAGACCGAAGAAGACCCGTTTATCCCCGGCCTGTTCTATACCTACGCAAGCGCCGACGAGGGGACGGACAACCTGGCGCGCGGCTTTTTCCCCTTTGTTTCGGCGGGTCTGGCCATTCCGGCCACTGACAATCTGGAGCTGCTTTTTGAATTGCAGTACCACCTGGATAAGAAGGACTCAGGATTCGATCTGAGCGGGCCCGTTTATATGTTTGGCGCCCGTTTGCGGTTTTAGGCAAGCAGCAGGTTGCCGTTCAAAATGCTGGTATAGAATAGATGCGGCTGTAGAACAGGAATACGAAGTAAATCATCAGCAGGCAGATCAGAAAGTAAACGAAGCGCGGAAACCAGCGGGCAAACTCGCCGAGCCAGAATTCCGCCGCCTCGGTATTCTGGTCCGCCAGGCGCTTTGTCACCTCATCCAGCGTTCCGGTTTCCTCACCGACCTTCCACATTTCCACCAGCTCCGCGGGCAGTCTCTTCGAGGAAAGTCCCTCGCCCATCGGCTCGCCGGCTCTGACCCGTTCGGCGGCGGGCCGGAACAGATCGCCCACAACGGCGTTGCCCGCCGTCGGGATGGCCATGCCGATGCAATCCGCCAGAGGCACGCCCGCTTTGCACAGTGCATGAAACACCCAGAGAAAACGGCTCAAGGCCAGCTTGTACATCGCCCTGCCCAGGATGGGTACACGCAGCACGAGACGATCCAGCCCCCTGCGAAGAGAACCGGTCTTGGGGGTGGTGCGAACGATCAGAACAATAATCATCGCCGGTATCCAGAACAGCAGAAGAATTCCCACGACACTGAGCAAGTAGTCTCTCATTGTCTGATCGCCCAGAATGTAGCCGGGAAGCGGGGCGACGAACGCCGCAACCGTCAGAATCACAACGGGCAGCAGCAACCCCGAAAGCATCTTTCTGAGCATCCGCCGGGACATCTCGTGCCACTTGCCCAGCAGGCCCGTCAACTCCGCCAGATTGCCCGACGTCTCGCCGGCGTTGATGAGCATCACATCGAGCGGGCTGAATACTCGCGGATTGAGGCTCATGGTTTCCGCGAGGGGATTGCCTTTCGAGACGCCGTCGGCCAAAGCGAGAAAGGCTTTGCCCACACGCGGCTCCAGGCCCGACGCAACGGTATTGAGAGAGCGCAGCAAGGGGACGCCGGCGTCGAGCATTGTCGAAAGATTGTCGTAGGCCAGGGCCAGGCTCTTGGGCATCGCCGTTTCCTTGTCAGATTGATTGCCGCCCGTAGGGGCTGGCCTGCGTGCCAGCCCAGGGCAACCACACAGGGTTGCCCCTACGATACCGGTCGATCTCACGGCTCTGTGCCGTTGAGATACTCTTCGAGATTCGTATAACCATCGCCGTCGGCGTCGGCGTTTCTGTCGGCGGGGTCATTCGGTTCAAGGCCGTTGCGTTTCTCCCATTCATCGGGCATGCCGTCCTGGTCGAGGTCCACCGGCGGCGGGGCTGATTTCAGCTCAGGCCAGCCGCCAACCTCGTCTTCGTCGTCGATGATCTTGCCCGTCCCGGTCTTGACCTCGTTGACGACGCGGGTATCGACGGCGTCGCGCTTGGGCAGCACGGCGCCCGCCCCGGCCAGAACCCGCTCGCAAGCCGTCATCGCATCGTCCGTCGTCACGGATGCAACGGCGATTGGCTCAGCTTGTACATACGCCGCGACATCCCTGGGCGAGAATTTGCTGAAACTCACAAGC